>JBIKMG010000073.1:0-5632 GCA_044359385.1 Coxiellaceae bacterium | reverse complement strand
GCTGGTTGGGATTGTAGTGATTCAGTTGCTTGGTGGCGTAAACACTTGCCTATTGTGCAGAAATTTCGTCATAGTCACGAGCGAAGTTTTTCGAGAAGGTCAAGACAGCGGAGAGATTGATGCAGCGAGTTTGTTTTGTGGCGCTGGGAAGTAATTTAAATAACCCAAAGCGACAAGTGGAAGCAGCCATAAAATTACTGAAGGCAGACAGTCGGTGGGAAGTGACGGGGGTTTCTGAGTTGCGTGAGACTATTCCCATGGGGCCTGCCCAGCCCAATTATATCAATGCTGTTGTGCGGATGGATTGTGCTTTGTCTGCGATAGATCTTTGTCGCTCGTTGTTGGCTATTGAAACTATTCAAGGCCGAATCCGTGATGGTAAGCGGTGGGGCCCTCGAATTTTAGATTTAGATTTATTACTGTGTGGAGAAGAGCGAGTGAGTACGGACGAATTAACGTTGCCACATCCCGGTTTGCTAAAAAGAGAGTTTGTTTTGCAATCCATGCAGGATATTGATGCGACCTTTGTCTTGCCAAACGGTATAACAGTGGCAGAACAATTATTAGAAATAGGAGAGTGTGTGTGACTATTGTTGTTTACCCGGGAACCTTTGATCCTTTTACTAATGGGCATTGGGATGTTGTGCTGCGAGCATCTAGTTTGTTTGAAAAAGTGATAGTTCTGGTTGCAGGCTCCAACAGCCGAAAAAATCCGATGATTCCATTATTAGATCGCAAGCAATTGATAGAAAAATCCGTTAGTTCATTGGCTCAGGTTAGTGTGGAAATGCTTGATGGGTTGCTGGTTGACTGGATGCGTAAGCGCGACTACTGTGTGGTTGTTCGTGGAGTGCGTAGTGCAATAGACTTTGACTATGAAGCGCAGCAAGCCGGGATGAATGCACGTTTATCTTCCGATTTTGAGACGGTACTTTTGCCGGCTAAGGTTTCTCATCAAATGATTGCCGGACAGTTTGTGCGCGAGATTGTCAGCTTGGGTGGAGATGTTCGCAGTTTTGTGCCCGCTCCTGTTGCGCAGTATTTAAAGACGTTAACGAAGTAGTAAAGATGGCACTAAAAATAACCGACGAATGCATCAATTGTGATATTTGTGAACCGGAGTGTCCAAACGATGCTATTTATCAAGGCGTAGATATTTATGAAATTGATCCAGATAAATGCACCGAATGTGTGGGTCATTATGACGAGCCGCAATGCAGGGAAGTATGCCCCGTTGATTGCATTCCAGAAGCCTTTTTTGAATCGAAAGATGAATTGATGAAAAAATACGAAGCATTACAAATAGCCAAGAAAAAGGAATAGCCCCCAAAGAAGGGGGGCTATTATCCTCGAGGGCGTTTTAGATTACTTTATCTTGTCTTCCACGTACTCTACGTGCTTGCGAATGGTGGGGTCGTATTTTTTCAAGCGAAACTTGCCCTGCTGCTGTTTTTGCAGGCGATTACGTTTGTTGATGGTTGTTGTGTAATAATGTCCGGTCTTAGCGGAAGAGATTAATTTAATTTTTGTGCGTATTTTTGAAGCCATGGATTAACCTTCGTTTTCTGTTTTTTTGCGTTTTTTGATATCTTCTAATACCGCTTCGATACCTATTTTATCGATGGTTCGGATGCCCCTAGAGGATACGCGTAGAGTTACAAAGCGCTTTAAATCTTCGACCCAAAAACGTTTTTTGTGAAGATTGGGCTCAAATCGACGTTTGGTTCTATTTTTTGCATGTGATACATTGTTTCCCACTTGTGGGGTCCTGCCTGTTACTTCGCAGATTTTGGCCATGGCTTAAATCCCAGTTGAAACTAAAGAGGGCATTTATATCAGATACGACCAACCAGTGCAAGCGATTCGCTTAGCTCGTGTGGGGTTTTTTTTCTGGTGTGCCTAGGCTAATCTGTTTGACCTAAATTAAGATGCAGTCGCAGGGGGGGGGGGATGAAGACTATTGATATGAAGATATTGGATCCGAGATTGGGACGGGAATTTCCGCTACCGGCTTATGCGACAATAGGCTCAGCTGGGCTTGACTTATCGGCGTGTATCGATGGGCCATTAACCTTGGAGCCTGGTGAAACAAAGTTGATTCCAACGGGTTTGGCGATGCATCTAGCAGACCCCAGCCTGGCAGCTACGATTTTACCGCGTTCCGGTTTAGGGCATAAACACGGGATTGTGTTGGGTAACTTGGTTGGCTTAATAGATTCAGATTATCAAGGGCCGCTACAGGTCTCTTGTTGGAATAGGGGAAATACACCGTATACCATTGAGCCAGGTGAGCGAATAGCACAGCTAGTTATCGTCCCCATTATACAGGCAAGGCTTAATCTTGTTGAAGCGTTCGCCGATACGCAGCGTGGGGAGAAGGGTTTTGGTAGTACAGGAAGGCATCTCCATGTATCAAATACCGAGTAATTTGCCACAAAGTGTTTTTCGGACCTACGATATTCGTGGAGCGGTAGAAGCAGATTCTATTACTGCAGATTTAGCGTATGCAATTGGCCGTGCTATTGGTTCAGAGTCATTTGGGGTTGGGCAAAAAACGGTTGTAGTGGGTCGTGATGGGCGTATCAGTGGTTCTGAGCTGATGGCTGCCTTGCAAACGGGTTTGATGCAAGCGGGTTGTAATGTAGTCGATATCGGTCTGGTATCGTCACCTATCTTATATTTTGCGGTGAAACATTTGCCCTATCGAACGGGAGTTATGTTAACAGCGTCGCACAATCCGGGTAATCACAATGGATTTAAAACGGTGTTAAACGGTGAAACGTTGTCGACAGCTGGCGTGCAAAAAATAAAAGAACGTATTTTACGCGGTGATTTACCGAAAGGGTTGATGCCAGGAAAATGCGCTAAAAAGTCAGTGATCGATGCATATAAGCAATGTGTTTGTGCGGACATTCGTTTAAAGCGACGACTCAAAGTGGTGGTCGACTCTGGCAATGGTATGGCAGGTCCTTTTGCGCCGGCAATTTTTCGTGACCTAGGTTGTGATGTTGTTTCTCTTTATGAAGACGTAGATGGTCATTTTCCTAATCATCATCCAGACCCTACTATTCCCGAAAATTTAGTCGATTTGCAAAGAGCAGTGGTTGAAAATAAAGCGGACGTAGGGTTGGCTTTTGATGGTGACGCTGACCGTGTGGGTGTCGTTAGCAACAGTGGGCAAATCATTTGGCCTGATCGGCAAATGATGTTGTTTTCTAAATCGGTGTTGGCCAATTATCCCGGAAGTCCTATTGTATTCGATGTCAAATGCTCAACGCAATTAGCCGCGGTGATTGAAGAAAATGGTGGGGTTCCTGTGATGTCACAAACGGGTCATTCATTGCTTAAAAAACGCATGTTTGATGAGAAAGCGCCGTTAGCGGGTGAAATGAGCGGCCACATTTTTTTCAACGACAAGTGGTTGGCGTTTGATGATGGTATCTATGTCGGTGCGCGTTTATTAGAAATTATCGCAGCTGATGTGCTAACAGTTGATGAGCACTTTGCGAGACTACCCTGTGCTGCGTTCACGCCGGAATTGAAACTCCCAATGGCTGAAGATAAAAAAGAAGCCTTTATGCAGGCTCTTTTAAAGTCACCGAAGTTACAAGATGCTAAACGAATTACTATCGATGGGCTACGTGTTGAATGGCCGGATGGTTGGGGCTTAGTTCGATGTTCGAATACATCGGCTTATTTAACGATGCGTTTTGAAGGCGACGATGAATTCGCCTTAGGGCAAGTGAAAGATAAATTTCGCGAGGCTTTGTTGGCTATTGACGCTCACTTGGAATTAGCCTGGTAGGTTTTATGTCATTCCGTAAAGCCAAGGCTTTTTTCCTGCACAGCTTCAATTTTCTTCAGTAGGGATGGGTGTAGTTTCTATTTTTCGGTAAATAGCGGGATATTGCCCCATATCAGTTATTGCATGTGTACGGGCTTTGTTTGTGTTTGTAACTGCGTCACCAGTTCATCAGCAATGACTTGATTTAAGTACATCGCTGGATGTGCTCCGTTCCAGAAAAGGTATTTGTCCTTGCCATGCATGCAATTATTGATGTTGGTGTAGTAATCAGCTGGCTGAGCAGTGCTGGTTCCCAGGCAAGTTTCATACCGTGTTTTTGTGCTAGAGAAAGCGGGTAAATCTTGTACTTTTTGCATGATGTTGTAAAAATCAAATAGTTGTATATCCACTTGATGTGCGTGTTTGTTGTAACGATTATGGATGCGTTGAACCACAAAGTTCAGTTCCTGGTTGTAAATATGAGTCATTAAACGGCTGAATCGAATTAATTTAGGCTTATCCTTTATCGGAATCAATCCCGTTTTCCATATTTCTGTTTGAATATAGGGGATTTGACTCGTATTGAACAGATTGAACAAAACGATGTGTCGTGCACCGCGTTGTTCAATGAGCGTTTCCAGTGATTGTCTGATACGCATTTTTGCGCTATGTAGCACACGGTCAAAGCTAGATAATAGGTTTCCTTTTTTGAGATCTAGCAATGCAAGGTTTAAATCATTGCCACCAATTAAGATAGCGTAGAGTGTATTGGAATTTGCAATTTCTGGATGTTGCTGAGAATCCGCTAAAAAAAGCTGAACTTGTTTGCCTAGTCCGGGAATTTCAACCGCGGTAATTGTTTTTCCACTCGGGTTTTGAAATCCGGTTGCTCGGTAAGCTGCTTGGCCGGCTAAGATGCTTGCGGCATCGCAATTTTTATTGGGGTTCTGATAAGAAAAATCGCGGCATAAATTATCGGTTACTGCCCCAGCCCAAGCATAGTCAATGGATATGTTTTTATGGCTGCTTTTATGCGTTTTCCACCAAAACCAAGGCCAGATTTCCGAAGTTTTCAGCATGTGAGCGCGGGCTGCACGGCTTGAAAAAAATTGTGGCCAGGATAGGCTGTACGCATTTCTGCTTATTGTTTTTTGTCTAACTTGAAGAGGAGGTAAGGGTTGCGGCGCATGAGCTGGGAACGGGTATTTTTTGCCAGAAGTAACGAGTGTGTAATTTTTGGGAGTACGGTTAATGGATGGGTTTGAAATTGGCACGTATAAATTTAATGCAATGGTTTTGAATCTAGGTTCAATGAGACTCGGGCTAGCAGGCATATTGCCGATATCAGATAAGCTATCACCAAAAACAATCAGCCGAGAATAATGGGGGGTGCCTAAGGTTAGGGTAGGTAGTAAGCAAGTAGCGACCCATAATACCTTTCGCATCCCTAGTCTCCTTAGCGATAACTGAGGTGAAATGATATCAGGCCTTAGCGCCATACTCTTTCTGGTAGTTAGCAATTTGGATGAGACTGTCTTGATGTTCTGGTTTATTTTTCAGGTAGTCAATGACATCTGTCAAAGTGACGATAGGCGTTATGGGTACATGAAAGCGTTCGCTGATAGCGTTCAGTGCATGCTTTCCTGATGCGTTTTGCTCTTCACGGTCTAGGGCAATCACAATTCCCGATAAGGCTGCACCATATCGGGCAAACAAGTTTGCAGTTTCTGTCACAGTTGTTCCCGCAGTGATGACATCATCGACCATGATGACATTTCCTTGTAAGGGCGCTCCCACTAAGTCGCCATCGTCGCCATAGGTTTTAACTTGTTTGCGGTTAAAGCAGTA
>JBIKMG010000037.1:7500-20164 GCA_044359385.1 Coxiellaceae bacterium | reverse complement strand
CAACCACTCGTTTATTGGCTAAAGCCATAGCCGGTTCTAACAAGGCATCTGCATCCAGATCTGTACCGACGACCGCTCGCAACAGACGCAGCGATTTATGTTGCAAAGCAGATTGCTCCTCACGCCCGGGGTACATGGGGTCTAAGTAAACCACGTCGCAATTGAGTTTTCCGATGCTATCACGCAGAAAATTTTTGGCATCCGTGTGCACGACAGTTAAGCGGTCGCTTCCGGGTAACTTTTCTTTTTGTGCTCGTAAAACGCCATCGGCTAACAAAGCGGCTATGATCGGTGAGCGTTCAATGCAAGTGACGGTTGCACCCAGCAGAGCCAGTACGTAGCTATCCTGGCCGAATCCAGCTGTTGCGTCCACGACCTGAAGTTCTTTGTATCGTCCCAAACCCACCGCGCGTCCTACCTGTTCGTTGCGCCAACTGATCTGCTTTATACGATATTGCCAAGCAGGGCTGCCAAAATCTACGCGCCCTAGGTTGTTATAATCTATCATCGATATTCCTGCGGTGATTTCCAGTGAGCATAAAGCGGTTCATGTTAGTCTCAAATTATCTCAAAATAGAGCGTTTTCAAATAGCCTACGTTATTCACCCTAACTGAGCGATATTTCCGGCTTGTTTGCACAGCTTTTGTACCGCATACTAGGCCGTCTGAATAGGAGGCAGCATGCGTTGGGCCGGTAAAATTTTGGGTGCATTTTTGGGATTGATCATTGCAGGTCCCCTGGGTTTGGTTGTTGGAGTATTCTTGGGTCACCTGCTGGATATGGGGCTATTAACGAATTGGATGCGTCGTCAAGCGTATCACCGCTTCAATCCAGGCTCAAATCAGAACGATTACTTTTTTCAATCTATCTTCCCGCTCATGGGGTATTTGGCCAAGTCAGATGGTCGTGTGACACAAGCTGAAATTAATGTGGCTAAACGCATTATGAGCAACATGAATCTGAGCACTGCGTTACGTGCTAGCGCTATTGAGCTGTTTAATAGCGGAAAAACCGCTGATTTTTCGCCTAATTCTTGTATTACCCGGTTACGCCAACGCTACGGTGAGCAACCCACGGTATTGCGCATCTGTCATGATGTATTAGAGCAAATTGCGCGTGCCGATGGGCCCGCCATGCATGCCAAAAAAGCGGCTACGCTCAATCAACTCGCACAAGCCTTGGGTATTATGCCATTTAACGCTAATTTCAACGATTTTGATTTTAGCCAGTTTAGCGAGCATTTTCGGCAATATAAGCAATCAGCGAGCAGTGGTTACCGGCGTCCAGAGCCGAAAATGCATGTCAATCCCTATACCATACTCGGTGTTTCTGAAAGCGCCACCGATGCCGATATTAAAAAACGTTATCGTCGATTGATGAGTCAGTACCACCCGGATAAGCTCGTTTCTAAAAATTTATCCCAAGAAGAAATGGCAAAAGCCACGGAAAAAACACAAGAAATCAAGTCCGCTTATGAACAACTGAAAGATACCAGGGGGTTTCGATGAGAAAAGCACATATTTCTGCGTCATTAATTGCGGCTGATTTTACCCGTTTAGGAGAAGAAATTGAAGAGGCAATAAAAGCAGGGGTGCATAGTGTTCATTTTGATGTTATGGACAATCATTATGTTAAAAACCTAAGTATCGGTGCGATGGTTAGTCAGTCGATTCATCAACACTTTCCGGATTTATGGATTGACGTACATTTGATGGTCACAAACCCGAATGACTATCTTGAACCGTTTTCAAAAGCGGGCGCCAGTCAAATCAGCATTCATCCAGAAACTTGCGGTGACATCAGTGCTACTTTGAAAAAAATACAGGAGCTAGGTATGAAAGCGGGTGTTGTCTATAATCCGGATCAATCCATAGAATTAGACAGTAATTGGATACCGTATTTAGATCACATTTTAATCATGTCTGTTTATCCTGGCTTTGGTGGTCAATCATTTATAGAAGAATCTATCGAGAGAATTCGCTCAACGAAAGAAAAAATTCGCCATCTGAATGTGAGTTTAGGCGTTGATGGCGGTATTTCTCCGAGCACTATTGCTGGTTGTGCTCAGGCAGGCGCTGATTTTTTCGTCGTTGGATCAGCGCTTTTTGGAACAGCATGCTATCAGAAAACGATGGAATCACTGCTTTCAAACCTAAGCACTTTTTAGCGTCAAGGTCTGCCGTCTAATCACAGGAGGGCAGTTGACAGTCAGGAATCGAAGCGAAATCGAGTGGTATAAGCGTCCCTTCTAAAAAGGGAGAAGAGATTACATCATAACGCATCCGCAAAATCGTCTTCTATTCAATCTCTGATTGTTTGTATTTTCGCTTGGTGCAGAAGGTTGTCTGCTCGTTATGTGTTCAAATACCTGTTGTTTAGTCGTATCAAGTTCCAGTTGGATTATGTTTCTTATCGGAGAATTCGTTAGGAGTCCAATCCCATCTAAATCAGGCGAAAAACCGAAAGCAATTAACGTCACAGGCGGTAAAAGCCAGGTTGTCATTTCGAGATCGACTAAGGTGGCCAATGAGTTATTATCGAATACGACGAGTGCATGAATTGATTTTTCCTTAAAATGCCCAGTCATGCGAGACAGGATCTCTATAGGCGTGGGCTCTACAAAGAGAGTATGGTTGTTGTTTTTTGCCAAAAAGAAAGTCACACCGTTACTTTCGGAAAGTTGATCTTGCCATTGTGTATCGATGAGATTAAAAAAAACCTGTTGATTTGTCTCACCCTCTGTTGTGCTAAATAAAGAGCGCACTTGTAAATGAGGGCTCGAAGAAAATACACTTAACGCGCTGCCTCTAGGGCGTCTGGATCGTTCTTGATGGCTCATATGATTAGTCCTCTATTTATGTGTGATCAATGGATAGATTGACAAAAAACTCGAAGATTTCTCTGTTTCAATGACGAGATAAGCGCTTTAAGCTTTCCATAACGGACTCATTCTCATAATAGGGAATCTGATTTTCTGCTATACCCGATCTGTTGATTGTATAGAGATACTGAAGCTCAGGTAAATAGTATGGAGTAAAGTTCCTGGCTTTCACAGATCAACGCCTGAAGTTGTCAAAATTTAGAGATTCATAAACAGATCCCTCGATGCTTATCTTGTTTTAAAGTAAGCCGGGAGAGGCTGATTTTGGTTGCTAAGGAGCTTAGAAACCAATAAAGTGCAGCTATAAATCTACGAAGGGAGGATTGCGATGAAGCGAATGATGACGGTAGTTATCGGGTTTGTGTGCGTATTTGTGATGCTGTCCGCTTGGGCAAAGCCGCCAAAAATGTGTGCCTATCTTTACTTGGTTAGCGGCACGAATGGCAAAATAAAGCAAATCAGTGAGCGTAGTTATCAACTGACGATGACGATGCCGACTACGAATCAGGTGACCGTTTTTAGCGATCGCCCGTATAGAATCATTAAATCGATCAGTGGACTTGAGCTTGAAAAAACATGGGGTCAAGCGCCGAACACCCGTTTAGCGGCTAATCCACTCAATATTGTGGTAGAAATAGCAGATAGAGATACAAAGGTTGTTACGCTGACCGATCTTCAAATTAACGGTCGTCAAGCTATCTACACATTTACTTCCACTTCATTGCCGAGTTCCTGGAAAAAATCGAATAATTTCTTAGTTCACATAACGATTGATGATAGTGAAAATCGGGTTTGTTAAGTAAGGTGTAGCAGGATAAAAAATGGGGCCTATGTGAAAGCCGGAGATATTGATGCAACAGACAGAATTGAAGCGCTCTTTTAGTTGGCTGGGGGTAGTGAGTTATATCATTGCTGCGGCTTTTTTGCTTTACGAAATGGCCGTTCAGGTTTCGCCAAGCGTCATGGTGCCACAGCTGATGAGTGAATTACACATGAGTTCAGCAACGCTTGGTTTCATGGCGAGCACCTACTTCTGGAGCTACACGATCATGCAAATACCTGTAGGGCTTCTCTATGATCGGTTCCCAGCTAAGTATTTGTTGTTGATTGCGATTTTGTTGGCAACGTTAGGTATTTTCTTTTTTGCAACGACACATTGGGTATCCACGTTAGCGTTAGGTCGATTTTTAATGGGTCTAGGCTCTGCGTTTGCTTTTGTTGGGGTTCTGATGGTCGCAGCGCGTTGGTTTAGTCGCGCTTATTTTGCTTTTTTGGTGGGTATTGCACAATTGCTGGCAGCCGTTGGTGCTGCTAGCGGGGAAGGACCCTTGTCACTTTTGGTGAATAGTGCTGGTTGGCGCCATGCTTCAGCTGTTTTAGCGATGGCGGGCTTTCTATTATTCCTGTTAGTTTTCTTTTTTATGCGACGTCATCCGAAAGAAATGATCGAGCGTAAACGATTTAATTTAGCACAGATATTGCGTTCACTGCGTCAGGTGTTGGGCTTTTCACAAATGTGGTGGATTGCACTGTATGCTTTTTTTTCTTGGGGACCGATTGCTATTTTTACCGCTATGTGGGGTGTTCCCTATTTGATGACGCGGTTTGGTATTTCAAATACAGAAGCTTCTTGGGTTTGCGCGATGACTTGGGGATTTTTGGCAATCACAAGCCCACTGATTGGTGGTTTATCTCGTCGTTTTTCAGCGTTATCCTTGATGCGTATAACCGCTTTTTTTGGAGCTCTAGGTGGGTTATCCATCTTGTATTGGCCAGACTTGAGCTTAGCCGGTTCGTATTTCGCAGCAGCTTTAATTGGTGTTGGAGCAGCTGGGCAAATACTGACGTTTGAGCTGGCGCGTCAACAGCATATGAACGATGATTTAGGTTTTTCGATTAGCTTTGTCAATATGGGGGTTGTTGCGGGTGGTGCTATTCTCCAGCCACTCTCCGCTTGGTTTTTGCACTCCAAGGTAACAGAGCATTCGATGACGACAGGGGCATTCATCACACCTGACTTTCAGCATTCTTTGTTTTTAGTGCCCGTTTCTTTCCTGATTTGTCTGGTGTTAAGTTATGTCTTTATTCGTCAGCCTAAGGCGTAGTTAGTTCACCCAAGTGCTGCTGAAAATCCTCTAGTACAGACTGGTAGAATGCTAAATCAGAAGGTGTTTCTTCACTCGGGAAATCAGACTCTTTTTGGATCGCTATAATTTTCAGGAGTGTGCGTTCCAATAACTCTTTTTGTTGCTCAGTACCATAAGCTGCGATAGTTCGAATGCATTTAGAAAGTTCAGTCACCACCTTGATGGTTAAATTTTCTTTGGATGGCATGGATAGTAATTGAATAGATTTAACCAGTGCTTGAGAAGCCAGCTGCGATTTATGGACCACTTGGTCTTTGATGACTTCAAATTGGTCAAGATAAGCTTTCAGGTACTCTGCAAATTTCTTCACGCCATTGTAAGAGTAGTAACCGGTTTGGCTGCTGTCGAAATTCTGATTGATGTCTTCAACAATACTGTAGCCTGTGTGGTAAAGAGAGGTCGCGCTTTGATTGAGCGCTTCATCCTTAAGGCCCAGTTGTTTGAGTTTTTGCATACGCTCACCTTGGCGTAAGTACTTGCGTAAGGTTTCTCTGTACTTGCGGATAGCTTCGATCATTGTTCGGGAAAATATATTGGCGCCCATTTACCGATTCCTTGTTACGAACTGAACTTTAATTTTATGCCACTAAGCTTAAGAAACTATTAAAAAACTCTATCTATGCCTATTTTAAGAGCACCTTTAGAGGCCCAGATCTTTCGCTATAAGTCATTGAAAGCAAAAGATTGGATACGGGTTTTTTACTTGTCTATAATTAGTACAGAATAAGATAACTATTGGAGATACAAATGAAAGCCTTAAGGGTAACCTACTTATTAGCCTTGGTAGGCTTTGGATGGGTTAGTTCTGCTCAAGCATCTCCGTATTATGGCGGTGACTTGTGTGGTTATGAAGAGTTTAATTGCGTTCAGATAAAACGATCAGATACGTGGACTAAATTATTTCCTAATCAGCAGGAACGAGAATGGGTTATGCGCTTGAATAGAATGAATGTGCCAGTAACCAACCGTTCCTGGATTGTGGTTCCAACAGACTTTAAAGACCTCTCGTACTTGGATCTTTCGCCATTCCCTCATCAAATAGAGGGCCCTGTGAACCGTGAGCAAGTGGTTGTGGATTTAAGTGATCAGGCATTTGCTGCGTATGATAGTTCTGGGAAGCTTGTTTACTGGGGGCCTATCTCAGGTGGTAAGGGCTATTGTGCAGATACTCAGTCCTATTGTGGCACGGTCAAAGGCACTTTTAGTATCGTGCGTAAGCAAGGTTCGCAGTGTGTTTCTTCAAAATTCCCATTAGAAACCCAGGGAGGGGCTCCGATGCCTTATTGCATGCACTTTTTTAAAGGATTTGCGATGCATGGCTCTACTTTGCCGGGGAAGCATGCGAGTCATGGTTGTATTCGCTTATTCGAAAGTGATGCTAAGTGGCTCAATGAGAGTTTTACAAAAGTGGGTACGCCTGTAACAGTTAGAGAATAGTTGTCACCGCTTTTTCCACTCGTTTCATCGAAGCGAGTGGTGCAAAACGGCTAACGAGCTCTCCCTCTCTGTTGATGAGTAGCTTGGTAAAGTTCCAAGGAATAAAAGGAAATAGTTTTATTCGTCGAGGATCGTTCTTGTTTAATAAGTTATAAAGCATGCTTTGTTCAGGACCTTCAACATTTGATTTAGCTAAAATGGGAAAGTGCGCGCAGAATTTCTCTTCAAAAAAGGTGCATAGCTCCGCATTATCAAGAGGTTCTTGCTCTGAGAATTGATTACAAGGAGCTGCAATTAGGGTAAACCCTTCGGCTTCGTATTGTTCGTGTAGGTGAGCTAAGTGTTTCAGCTGTCCTGAAAAGCCACACGCAGTGGCGGTGTTTACAATCAGTAAGACACGTCGCTGCAACGATTTCATGATGAGCGTTTCGCCATTAGCAAGTGGTAATGTTAAATCAAAGATGGACAAGGAGCCTCCTGACTAGGATCTAGTTTAACATAGGTTGATAGGAATGCAGTAGCATGTGTGAAGACTTATTGTATTCAATACGACTTTGTGTGGGATAAAAGTCTAGCGTTAGCGTGGTATCCATTAAATCAATGAAGCGACTATTTTTCGTAAGCTAGTCTGTTGCCGCTCAATATCTTGACTCAATTTAAATTGGCAGCGTGCACGATCTAAGTTTTGGTTCGGTCGGTGCGTTTTAAAATAAAAATCACCTTGCAGGTAGTCGGTTAAAAATCGCAACCCGATGATAAAAGGCATGAAGTTAGCAGCGGGTGCAAGTAGTTCAAGCTCGGTGTCGGTCAAAATGTCGCGGGTTGTCTCTAGGTAGCCTTGGGTAATTGCAAAGAATAAATCAGGACTGAGTTGAACGTTATCTAAATTGGGCTCATCTTCTTCAGCGGTGATAGCCATTGTTCTAACAGTATCACTAAAGTCAAATTGAAAAATGCCAGGCATAACCGTATCCAGATCAATGACACAAAGAGAGGAACCTTCAGAACTAAACAAAACATTATTCAGTTTAGTGTCGTTATGAGTGATGCGTGTTGGAATTTGGTTCCTGTCCCAACGTTTTTGAATTTCACACAGGGAGTCTTTGGTGCGATGAATATAATTTATTTCTCGCCCAATTAATTTCGAACGTCCGTACAAATCCTCCTCGACAGCGCGATTGAAATCATCCAGTCGTGTGGGTAGATGATGAAAGTTAGGAATAGTGATCGTTAGTTCTGTCGGGTCCATTTTTGCAATAAGGCGTTGAAATTGTCCAAATGCACGAGAGCCTTCTTGTGCAAGTTTCGGATCACCGATCAAGGGATGAGTGTGGGAGTGCTCAATAAAGCGAAACAATCGCCAGGCATCGTTGTTGTCATCTAAAATATAGTTCTTGCCATTGACAGCTTTAATCAGCGTGAGACCAGCCTGTTCGGGGTGGGGATGAGATTCTTTGTGTAATTCGTTTTGAATATGATGAGTGATCATTTCGATATTATGCATGAGGCCGGCAATGTCTTTAAAAACAGACCGGTTTATTTTTTGCAATAAATAAGCGGTATTCTCTCCAGCATTAACTTTGTAAGTCGTGTTTATATGGCCTCGGCCAAAAGGCAGGATAGATTTTACAGCTATATTGAATTGTTCAGCGACAGGGAGTAGCTGATCGATCTTAGAAATCATACAAACTGAGCTGTTATTTTTTCTAGCGAGTTAGCATTTTTTGTCATGGTTTCTTCCTTGTTTTTGAACAGTGATCGAATTGTAACAAGGGGGGGCGGGCAGTGCAATTGCGATGATTTTCTTTCGGGTTGATAGCCCGGTCTAGCGCGTAGACGTTCTTTGGGACCCTAAAAATTCCTATTTTTGGTCAAGCCAGCGATAAAATAAATGCAACGTGCTTCTCTATTCGTATAACCTGTAAGGGTTTTTCGAATGTTAACTGTTTACGGTGTCTTTAGAAACTCGCTAACGGGTATCCATATGCAGGAAGTTTTTTTCGTTAAATTACTCACCTAAAGCGAAAAGGTGGTGTTATACTATAAAATTGAAATTCCACTTTTTTGTGTGCAGATTCTTGAGAGTCTTCTGATTGTAAAGAGGTTTTGAATTGATGTTAAGAACAAAAAATGGGTTGAGTAAAGCAAATCAAAAAAATCTGAGCTTATGCCTTACCGGGCTTTGTTTGTTTATTATTGCACTGGGGATTAATAGATATGCGTACACGCCGATTATTCCGTTTTTGATTTTCGATAAATGGGCAACTCTTCCGCAAGCAGGATATATCGGAGCTGCAAACTTTCTGGGCTATTTTATTGGGTCATTCTTGATAAAAGAATTAGTGCGTTATTTTTATTTGCCTACCATCATACGAGCCACTTTGTTTTTTTCAGTGATTTCTGTCGTACTGTGTTCATTCAATTTGGGTCCACTTTGGCTAAGCGTATGGCGTTTTGTGGCAGGTTTAATGGCGGGTATTGTCATGGTTTCGGCTCCAACGATCATACTGAGTAGAATAACGAAAGAAAAAAAAGCATGGGTCAGTGGCGTTATCTTTTCTGGAATTGGGCTGGGTATTGTTCTTACCAGCTTGCTAACAGGGTTTTTAAATCAGTTGGATCGAATGATTGCTGTTTGGCTTGGTTTTACAGCCTTAGCCTTTTTTCTCAGTATGATTGCTAATACGCAGATAAAAAAAATATTCATTGTTCAGCCTAAAAGAGCGAAGCGTGCTAAGAAGCTGAAGCTAACGAAGGCTAATGCCAGGGTTTTGATTTTCGCAATGTCAGGTTATGCATTGTACGCTCTTGGGTTGACGCCCAGTCTTTTATTTTTGCCGGATTATGCGCATCGTGTATTGCACGCAAGTTTAAATCTTAGTGGTTATCTGTTCTCTCTCTTAGGTGTTGGATGTATAGTTGGCGCTCTACTTAGTGGATGGTTGCATAAAAAATTGGGTTGCTACCGAGCGATTATTTTTGCATTTTCATCTGGAGTGATAGCACTTTTGCTGGTTTCTTTTTCGGATAGCTTAGTTGCGATTGGTGTGAGTTCTTTTTTAACGGGTTTTCAGCTTATTGCTTTGGTGGTGTTGATATCATTATTAATAGGCGATTTGGTCGGTATGCGTGCACACATTACATGGTGGTCGTATTTCACATTGGTTTTTTCGGGATTTCAATTTTTAGCAGGGTATGTTTTTTCCTACCTGTTGAGCTTAGGTATTTTATATGTTGCAATTTTTTGGATAGGATTAGGTTGCTTGCTTCTGTCTTTCGCGAGCTATCTTTTTTTGCCAAAAAAACTGAATCGATGAGGTTAGTCTGGTCGTTGAAGCTTTTTGGCGAATGAGTATTTCCACGCGGGAGTGTAAGCTACCGTTGAGTGAATAAGAAATAGGTGGGAAATGAGTAATCAAGAGCGGCTGCGTGCAGCTATTTTCGCATTTTTGGGTTGTCCCTATTTGCTGGGTGCCTGTGGAGAAGGAGTTTTAGGTCGTTTTGATCAACGTCCTGTTTATCGCGAGGATGCTTTCGATTGTTTAACGTATGTTAATCTTGTGTTAGCAGTTTATGAGTCAACCAACGCATATTCTCTGTTGTCAAATGTAAAACGAATCAATTACCGTTCGGATGAGATTTCTTATTTTACGCGTTGTCATTATATGACGGCTGATTGGTTGCCTCACAACATAGGTGCAAAACGCTTGGCTTGGCTAACGAATGAGCTCGGGTTTGATGTCCATACAGTGACTCGAGATTTTGATCGAGGTTGGTTTTTTCAGCAACGCACAAAAGAGGATTTGCATTTACTGGAAACACCAAGTGAGCAAGAGCAAGAAGCATTGATTCAAGAGTTGAGAAAGGGTGGTCCAAAAGGAGTTGTTCCTATTTCCATTACGTATATTGACTGGACCGAGTTGCAAAAAAATATTCATAAATTGCGACAAAATTTGACGCCTATTTCCATTATGTTGGTGGTTCGGCCGGGTGATGATTATGTACAGACTTGTGGCATGGTGACGCACTTAGGTTTTGTGTTGAATGAAGCAGACGAATTGTATTTTGTTCATGCTAAGCATAACGAGTCGGTGCAACAAGAGAAGCTATCGGATTATTTTGCCCGCTTTTCAAATAGCCCATCCATTGAAGGAGCCAGTTTTTTGCGTGTGCTGCCTGTGTCTGCGTCATGAAGTCGGTTCAAATTATCAATTAAAATATAACCTAAAAGTGCGCTAGGCACTCAGGTGGTTTGATTTATGTTCAGCTCTTTTGACTTAATCCAGGGTAAACGCATCTAAAATTTTACAATTTGTATGATATTTTCTGGATTTGCCCGAAGCATCAGTTGCTTCCTGCGGATACTGCCCAGGATGGTCGTGGCGCACTTTATCAAACCAAAGCCAGTTTTTCTAAGAAAAGACATATTAAGTGCTGCATTTTTATGTCGGATTCGAGATTGATCCTCGTGATAAGGAACATTCAGAAGTCAATGTAAGTTATTTTCGATTTGCCAAAGTGTAATCTCCCGATTTTTAAGAGGTACCTATGAACCAAGATGGCTGGGATTCTTTTCTAGAGTTTTGTATATCAAAGCAAGATAAGAAACGACTATCTTCATTGTTCGATCTGATCTTGACTGCTCCGGAAAAAGAGAGTGTGGCAACGTGCTGTTTGATTTTAAAAGAGTTGTTGGTCGGAGAAAAGCCGCAGCGTCAAATTTCAAAAAGATTTAGGAGGTTGTGTTGCCAAAATGCCTAAAAGAAAATCTTATAAACAACAAATGATTCGGGTCATTAAAAAGAACGTTGGAATTAGAATTTAAAAAATGAGCGACTGACTAGGGTTCTTGGTGATATTGTTCTGGTTCAGCAGTTATCGGGTGTTGACGATCCTTACGGTTGATTCAATTAAAAAATCGGGGTCTCATCGGGTTTCGTCTTCAAATAGAAAAAGTTCTCGCAGGTCCTATCTGGAGAGCTGCTGAAATATGGGTTTGTTCTTATCCTTGTGGATCTTCGTTTATGTTGAAGTTATTTTTTGCCAACTGCACATCGTGGTAAAGATCCAATTGGTTCTTTAGCTCTTGTGTATAGTTGAGGAACTGTTTTCGTTGTTTTGCAGGAATGGGGGAGGCCAGTGGTTTGTTATAGGTGAGCCAATCCACTGGTTTGTTATTTAAGTAAAAACCAAAGTGTAGATGTGGTCCGGTTGCCCAGCCCGTTTGTCCGACATAACCAATCACATCGCCCTTACGGATAGCTTGGCCAACATGTAGACCACGCGTATATCCTGACAGATGTCCATAAAGTGATTGGCGGTGCTGGCCATAATTAATTTTAATCGTTTTTCCGTAGCCATTTAACCAGCCAATATAGGTAACTTGTCCATTTCCAATGCTTTCAATCGGTGTGCCAGATTTAGCTGCAAAATCAACACCAACATGTGGGGCAAAGTGATGTGTAACAGGGTCTAGGCGGTGCATATTAAATTTGCTACTAACCCGTGTAAACTTGAGAGGGAATGATAGAAAAAGTGGCTCTACGCTGAAGCCATTTGCTTTATAAAAGCCAGCAGGCTGGTTAGGGAGCTTGTATTCATAAGTCGTAATGTCTTTGTTTCTGTTATGCAGAGTGGCTGCAACGACGTGTCCCGTGTGGTTTAAAACCCCTTTCAAATAATATTCTTCATACAAGATGTCGAGCCGATCATTCCTATGCAAGGATCGATTGAGGTCAACACTACCTGCAAACATGTGCTCCACATCATGGATCATGGTGTTAGAAAACTGGGCAGCATGTTCGCTGGAAGAGAGATTTTTTCTAACGCGGACAGATTTGAAATTCAGATTGTAGGTCATTGGGATAGAAGTAATCGAGCTTGTCAGTTTCCCTTGTTTTCTTTGCATGAGTAAAAGGGTTGTTTTGGTTGGATGATAACGTAGCCAGCTAATATGTCCTTTTTCAGGAATAATCTCGATGACTTCTCCTGGCTTAAGCTTACTGAGTAATGTGTGAGACTGGGTGTCCATGATGTTCAAATCAGATGCAGCTAAGTTGTTATCTTGCAAGCGCCTTGCCAGGGAGTCGCCAGCTCTAATACGAATGGTCTTCCACGCTTGGTCTAGTCGAGCCTGATGTGAAGCATGTTGTATTGGCATGTTGAAGGCTGCAGGCGCTAGGCAGCAGTAACTGTTGA
>JBIKMG010000037.1:0-2500 GCA_044359385.1 Coxiellaceae bacterium | reverse complement strand
GTAGAGGAGCGTTCTGTACGCCTGTGAAGGTAAATCGAGAGGTTTGCTGGAGGTATCAGAAGTGCGAATGCTGACATAAGTAACGATAATGCAGGTTAAAAACCTGCACGCCGATAGTCCAAGGTTTCCTGTGCAACGCTTTTCGACGCAGGGTTAGTCGGTGCCTAAGGCGAGGCAGAAATGCGTAGTCGATGGAAAACAGGTTAATATTCCTGTACTTTGCAATATTGCGATGGGATGACGGAGTAGGCTAGGTCAGCTGCCCGATGGTTGTGGCAGTTTAAGCAGGTAGGAAGAGAGCTTAGGCAAATCCGGGCTCTTAATTCTGAGATGTGATGACAAGTTCCTTTATTGGAATGGAGTGATTGATGCCATGCTTCCAGGAAAAGTCTCTAAGCTTCAGATATTGTGAAGCCGTACCCCAAACCAACACAGGTGGACAAGTAGAGAATACTAAGGCGTATGAGATAACTTAGGTGAAGGAACTAGGCAAAATAGCACCGTAACTTCGGGAGAAGGTGTGCCTCTAGTAAGTGAATGTCTTTACGGCAAGAGCTGAGGGAGGTTGCAATAACCAGGTGGCTGCGACTGTTTAACAAAAACACAGCACTCTGCAAACTCGTAAGAGGAAGTATAGGGTGTGACGCCTGCCCGGTGCCGGAAGGTTAATTGAGGGGGTTAGTTTTCGGACGAAGCTCTTGATCGAAGCCCCGGTAAACGGCGGCCGTAACTATAACGGTCCTAAGGTAGCGAAATTCCTTGTCGGGTAAGTTCCGACCTGCACGAATGGCGTAACGATGGCCACGCTGTCTCCACCTAAGACTCAGTGAAATTGAAATTGCTGTTAAGATGCAGTGTACCCGCGGCTAGACGGAAAGACCCCGTGCACCTTTACTATAGCTTTACACTGAATTTTGAACATGTCTGTGTAGGATAGGTGGGAGACTTTGAAGCCAGGACGCTAGTTCTGGTGGAGTCATCCTTGAAATACCACCCTGATATTTTTGGAATTCTAACTCAGGTCCGTAATCCGGATCGAAGACAGTGTATGGTGGGTAGTTTGACTGGGGCGGTCTCCTCCGAAAGAGTAACGGAGGAGCACAAAGGTACCCTCAGCGTGGTCGGAAATCACGCAATGAGTGCAAAGGCATAAGGGTGCTTAACTGCGAGACTGACGGGTCGAGCAGATACGAAAGTAGGTCTTAGTGATCCGGTGGTTCTTAATGGTAGGGCCATCGCTCAACGGATAAAAGGTACGCCGGGGATAACAGGCTGATACCGCCCAAGAGTTCATATCGACGGCGGTGTTTGGCACCTCGATGTCGGCTCATCACATCCTGGGGCTGTAGCCGGTCCCAAGGGTATGGCTGTTCGCCATTTAAAGTGGTACGCGAGCTGGGTTCAGAACGTCGTGAGACAGTTCGGTCCCTATCTGCCGTGGGCGTTAGAGATTTGAGGGTAGCTGCTTCTAGTACGAGAGGACCGAAGTGGACGCACCACTGGTGTCCCGGTTGTCATGCCAATGGCATTGCCGGGTAGCTAAGTGCGGACGGGATAACCGCTGAAAGCATCTAAGCGGGAAGCCTCACCCAAGATAAGATCTCTCTAGACCCTTGAGGTCTCTGAAGGTTCGTTGAAGACTACGACGTTGATAGGCAAGGTGTGGAAGCGCAGTAATGTGTGAAGCTAACTTGTACTAATTAACCGTGAGGCTTGATATGCAACCCTAAATGGTTGCATAGAAAAAGTTTAAAGTTGAAACGAATATTTCAAATAAATAAGTGTGTACATTAAGAAAGTGTACCTGTACATTAGACCAAGTTGTGAAGAGCAAACCAGTTTCTGGCAATTATAGCAAACGTGACCCACCTGATACCATCTCGAACTCAGCAGTGAAACCGTTTAGCGCCGATGATAGTGTGGGGGTTCCCATGTGAAAGTAGGTCGTTGCCAGTTTTTATTTTTGAAAAGCCCAGTTAATCTGGGCTTTTTTTTTGCCATTATATAGCGCTGTTTGGCCATTCGTTGGGTTGAAATGGATATAAAGGCCATGAGCTATAGCGACTGTTTAAATATATATTGCTAGAGTTCCATAGTAGACTGGGATGATGGAGTGTTATGCTGAAGAAAATACAGTGTGTTCTCTAAATTTAGAAAATACAGGAGGACCCATTGCGCAGGGAAAGTATTTTATAATTGACGTGACCCACTTAAGCAGCAAGGCTTGATGAATGAAATTTTTAGCGTCATTAAGGCCACAAAATGAATGGTGAAGGTTAGTCTTTGGATAGAGCGTGATGATGGGATTAAACAGAAATATGAAAAACTAAGTAACGAACTACGCGCTAAGATGACTGCTAATAGATAGGCTCGGATTGGTTGCAAAGGTAAGCAACTGGTATGGGTATCGGTATAAAAAACACAGGATTATCGATATCCAAAGGGGTCTAAACAAAAAAGTCACTTAATGGTTGTCTAATCAATGGCAGACCCTACAGAT
>JBIKMG010000036.1:0-20262 GCA_044359385.1 Coxiellaceae bacterium | reverse complement strand
CCTTGGGGTAAAGTACGACTAAAAAGTGATATGGAATATGAAGTTATACTCATTGATGCAACTGAAACCCCAATTGAGCGATCTAAAAAAACAAACATATTTTTATTCCGGCAAAAAGAAAAGGCATACGTTAAAGATACAAATTATTGTGGATATCTACTGCCTTGCTAATTGATTAGACACTCCTGTAGCGTTATTTTAGTAACGAACGAGGAGAGGAAAGATGGCAATAGTCCGACAAAAAAGGAAGCGGCAGTGACTAACGCTTGAGTAAACGTTTCAAATGAACAATACAACTCTTGTGGATTAATCCCATCCCAAAATCGTTGATACGTATCATGACTTGGCGGACCATGAGGAAACTCAACATATTTTTCAAGCTCCTCAAAATGCGATTCAGCAAAACCACTAAAGCTGTCAATGCCCGCAAGGCTGGCTAATAAAGTTGTCCCTATTAACGTCATTACAGGGTGTTTTTGGTTTCGATTTGATCTTGGGTCTTGTATGTTTTTGAAATAATTTAAGGCATTTTCCATCTGCAGCATCCTTAGGGAACGATAAAATGCTGATAATAACACGATTTGTTATTGATTTTTAAATGAAAATTTTTTCATGCGTAGGCCCTGATGCCGATCCATAACTGGAAATTCGCTATGAATCGGTTTAGCATAGAGTTCGGTGACAGGCTTCCTGTTCACTGATGACAAGCGTCGCTACTTACACAATTTGTTGGGGATACCCTGGGTGAATGAATCAATGGCAGGCGCTACAGAAACAGGCAGGCCTAAAATGCTTACCATTTTTGTTATTTTATATCTCTTTGTATCGCGTGGAACTTCAGGAACGCCGGAGGAACGGAATAACACGTGATGCATTATACGCTGAGCGACTACAGTATCTGCTTCTGATTTTTATTTTCTAGGATTTTGCATATAGGTACCTTTATTTATAAAGGTTGACTTCATTATACTTAAAGGCACGTTCGATGACAAAAAATACCTCAGAGACTATGTCAATGCTTCGACACATTATGCCGATTCTTCAACGGAGCTTATCTGCGGAAAAAGAGGTGCTTTCTGCTTGCCGACAATCTTTACTCTACTTATCCACTCTACTTATCCTCTAAAATCCACTCAGATAGAGCGTCTATAATCTGCTTGGCCTGATCCTCACTGGAAATATTAAATTTCGAACGCTGTTGATACTCTCCGTTGCGTTTTTGATAACGTCGTATTGTAAACGCGGGCTTGCCATAGGTTTCTTTTTTGCGATCCCAGTTTTGAAATTTATAAATCAGTGTCGCCCAAGCACCCTTGGTTAATACTTTTTTATCCAATTGTTTGACCGTAATAACGCCATCTTCTTCATACTCAATCGTTAAGTCATTTACATTATCCGTCATTCATTTCTCCTATTACTTTACTGAAAGTCATCATGATACCACAGGATTTCACTGTTAATATCAAAATCGCCTATGATTCATCGAGAATAACTAAATCAGATCCTCTGCATCCTCATTCAAAGATGGCATCAAACTCATAAAGTCCCACAACGCTTTATCCATTAATTGACTTGGTCTCACATTGGATAGTGCTCGCAACAAATTGCTCGGTACCTTCGGGTTTTCAGTTGCGAGATGCTTGATAAGTGATTTTACGCGCATTCGGGTTAATCCTGTTTGGGTACCACATAAATTACATGGAATAATCGGATACTCCATGTGTTTAGCAAAAGCGATAATATCGGACTCTTGACATAACGCCAAGGGGCGAATCACGAGATGCTTACCATCATCTGTTCTTAGTTTAGGTGGCATCGACTTAATCTGGCCATTGTAAAAAACCGACATCAAAAATGTTTCTATCAAATCATCCCGATGATGCCCCAGTGCTACCGTGTCATAACCATTCTCTCTCGCAAAACGATAAATAATTCCACGACGCAAACGTGAACACAACGAACAATAGGTTTTATTTTCTGGTATTTTCTCTTTCACAATAGAGTACGTATCACGCGATAAAATCGTATAAGGTATCTTTGCATTTTCAAGCCACTTCCTCAACTGAATGTCGTCCCAGCCGGGTTGCTGCTGATCTAATGTAAAAGAATGAATCTCAAAACTGCTATTGGAAGCGATACGTAACTTATTCAGTAGATAGAGCATCGTAAACGAATCCTTACCACCGGATAAACAAACCAACACCCGAGCACCTGGCTTAACCATGCTGTAATCGTGCATGGCTTTTTTCATATAGTTCATCAATTTTGCTTCTAATCTGACTTGTGACACCGGTATCCCCTCATATGTTCAGAACTAATCTGGGTTCCCGGTAAATGAAACAGCCCCTTAGGGAACAGACTGTTGTAAGACCAGATGCGAAAAAATTCGAAAAAAAGCCCACCGTATATAGAAACACAAGAGCACCTTGAGTGAATTTTTCGTCTCAAATCGACCCAAAATGGCCACTTTTATATTCACCGAGAATTCCTGAAGAACTAATACCATCATTGCACCTGAGTTGCAATTACTCGTATACTCACTCTCACTCTAAATTCTTCCAAGCATTGGAATACCATGATCGAAAACATAATTCTAAACACAGACTCCTATAAAGCGTCGCATTTTTCCATGTATCCGCCTGGCTGCCAAGTGTTATCTTGTTACATAGAGTCCCGGGGAGGACCATTCACTGCTACGGTTTTTTTTGGGCTGCAAGCATTTTTAATGGAATATCTATCCAAGCCTATCGACACCAAGGATATTGATGAAGCCGATGAAATTCTCGGGAAACATGGTCTCCCCTTCCATCGCACCGGTTGGCAATATATTCTTGATCAACACAACGGTTATCTGCCGATTGAAATAGAAGCCGTCCCTGAAGGAACGATTGTCCCCACGCACAATGTGCTACTTCAAATCCGAAATACTGATCCGGCCTGTTACTGGCTTCCCACTTATTTAGAAACTGCCTTGTTACGAGCCATTTGGTACCCAACGACTGTTGCCACAGTTTCTTTTGAATGCAAACAGATATTACGCAAGTACCTAGAGGAAACGGCCGATACCTTGGATATACTCCCGTTTCAGTTGCATGACTTTGGTGCACGCGGCGTTAGTTCTTATGAGTCCGCTGCCTTAGGCGGCTTATCACATTTAGTCAATTTTTCTGGAACAGATACTATCGCTGCAATTTTAGCCGCAAAAAAATATTATAGCGAGCCGATGGCTGGCTTTTCTATTCCAGCAGCGGAGCATTCTACCATCATTAGCTGGGGCAAGAAAAATGAACGTAATGCCTATGAATACCTTTTAGAAACCTATAGCGGCAACGATAAACGAGTGTCTATCGTTTGTGATTCTTACGATATCTGGAATACACTGAAAAACACGTTTGGCAGAGATCTCAAAAACAGAATTGAAAATAATGCGGGACGTATCATTTTTCGGCCTGATAGTGGGAAACCTGAAGAAGTTGTCGTTAAAGTTATCGAAATGCTGATGCAAAGCTTTGGCTATCGCATGAATCAGAAAGGATACCGAGTCCTTCCAGATAATATTCGCGTCCTTCAAGGCGATGGCGTAACGAGCCAAAGCATGGAGGCCTGCTTGCAAGGCATGAAAGTCAAACAACTAAGCGCAGAGAATATCGTCTTTGGTATGGGTGGTGCATTACTGCAACGCGTACATAGAGATACTGCGCAATTTGCGATGAAAGTAAGCGCAGCAAAAATCAATAATGAATGGATTAATGTTAACAAAGAACCCGCCACGGATGCCGGAAAAATTTCAAAAGCAGGTCAATTAGCCCTAATTAAAGATGGCTTCAATTCATTTAAAACAATTTTGTTAACCGACCTAGGTGACAAATCCAACTATTTAAGGCCTGTTTACAAAAACGGAAAACTACTCGTACACGATAATTTAGAAACAATACGAAGGAGAACCAACGCATGCGAATTTGGATAGAAAATATCACCTTAGAATCGGCTCAGGAGCGCAGTAGAAATACGATGGTCGAGCACTTAGGTATTGAATTTATAGAAATAACAGACAACTCACTAACTGCAAAAATGCCGGTAGACCATCGCACACGTCAACCACTTGGCATCATGCATGGTGGTGCATCTTGCGTGCTAGCAGAAACCGTCGGCTCATTGGCTGCGAATTATGCTGTTGACCAAAGCCAAAACTACTGTGTTGGCCTATCCATCAACACTTCTCATATTAAAGCTGCGACGAAAGGCTTTGTTTTTGGTTGCGCTACACCGATTCATTTAGGAAAAAAAACGCAGGTTTGGCAAATTAATATTACTAATGAAGACGGTGCTATCGTGTCTAGCAACCGCCTTACTTTGATGGTGATGGATAGAAAGAATAACGTCCTTGGCAGTTGAGCCCATTTCTATCTAAGGATATACTGAATCTGGGTCTTTCGGCCCAGTTCAAAAGACACTCACAACATAACCTGGGGGCTAGGATGGCAAACGGATTAGAGGGGATTGATGCAGGTGAGACGGCTATTTGTAGCGTCGAAGCACAAGGCGATGGACTACGTTACCGAGGCTACGATATTCGTGAGCTAGTGGAAAAAGTCTCTTTCGAAGAGGTCGCTTATTTATTGATCCATAACAAACTTCCTGATTCCTCAGAACTCAATTCGTATAAAAAAAAATTAATTGGGCTTCGTGGACTCGACCCTAGTATGAAAACACTCTTGCAAATCATACCAGCCAGTGCAAACCCGATGGACGTTTTACGAACGGCAACTTCCTATTATGGGAACTTAATTGCAGAAACCGATACGTTTCAGGGGACGGATGTCGCTGATTTATTACTCGCTAAATTGCCCGGCGTTTTAATGTACTGGTACCATTTCCATAACAGCAACCAAAAAATTCAAACTCAAACGCCGACCAACAGTTTTGGAGAGCATCTTCTCTACCTACTTAAACAAGAAAAATCCGATCCCTTGATAGCTGAAATGATTAATCAATCCCTTATCTTATACGCTGAACATGAGTTCAATGCCTCTACCTTTGCAGCTCGTATCACTACCTCGACGTTGTCTGACTTTTATTCTGGCATTTGCAGTGCGATTGGAACACTGAAAGGCTCCTTGCACGGCGGTGCTAATGAAGCAGCCTATCAATTAATGCTTTCCTATGCGAACCCCGCTCAAGCGGTCATAGGAATAAAGGAAAAGCTAGCCAAACACGAAAAAATCATGGGCTTTGGGCACCGGATCTATAAAGTCCGAGACCCTCGGTCTGAGATAATCCAAACGTTGGCACATCGATTATCCGATGAAACTAAATCTCATCGACTCTACGCGATTGCACAAGCCATTGACCATACCATGCACGAAGAGAAAAACATCTTTCCGAATGTCGATTTTTACACCGCTGTCGCTTATGGGATAGCCGGAATCCCAACAGTACTCTTTACTCCACTTTTTGTTTTGTCTCGCATTACAGGCTGGTCTGCACACATTTTGGAACAACGTCAAAACAACCGTTTAATCCGTCCAGCTGCAACCTATATAGGTCCTGATGCTAGACCCGTTCAGAAATTGCCATAAATAAGTAGGATGGTCTCTTGAACACAATAGATACTTTGATTATGGATATTGCGGACTACGCAATATCTGACCTTAACCCAAGCCAACTTGCACTAGAAACTGCGCGCTGGGTCATCCTGGACAGCTATGCTTGCGCCCTAAACGCCCATCAATTTCCCGCTTGCACCAAACTTCTTGGACCTATAGTGCCGGGTGCTACACTACGGCAAGGCGCTCGAGTGATTGGAGCTCGCTTTGCACTCGATCCCGTACAAGCTGCATTTAACAATGGGGCACTGATTCGTTGGTTAGACTTTAACGATACCTGGCTTGCCGCTGAATGGGGGCATCCGTCAGATAACCTCGGTGGCATATTTGCTATGATCGATTATCTCATGCGCAAAGAAGGTCAAAAATTTTCCGTAGCCGACTTACTCGTCGCTTGCATCAAAGCACATGAAATTCAAGGAATCATGGCATTATCGAACTCTTTTAATCGTGTGGGTTTGGACCATGTTATTTTAGTTAAACTCGCTACCACTGCCGTTTGTTGCAACCTACTCTCGCTTGATTTTGACACGACTTGCCATGCCCTTTCACAAGTCTTTGTCGATGGGCATCCTTTACGAACTTATCGCCATGCCCCGAATACAGGTTCCAGAAAATCCTGGGCGGCAGGCGATGCCAGCAGCCGAGGTGTTCGCCTAGCACTACTCAGTCGAACAGGCGAAATGGGCTACCCAAGCGTTTTAAGCACAAAAACGTGGGGCTTTGAAGCGGTTAACCTGAAAGGACAAAAATTAACTTTAACTCAACCGCTGGGTAGTTATGTCATCGAAAATATTTTATTTAAAATTACTTTCCCTGCCGAATTTCATGGCCAAACAGCTGTTGAAGCAGCGATTGAACTTCATCAAAGATACGCAGATAAACTAAACGAAATCGCTGAAATCAGCATTGAAACTCAAGCCAGTGGAAATCAGATCATTAATAAGTCTGGCCCCTTAACTAATCCGGCTGATCGTGATCATTCCTTGCAATACATGGTTGCGGTTGCTCTCATTGAAGGAAACTTAAAAGCAAGTCACTATGAAGATTCTTACCATCACAACACGGCACAAATCGATGAATTGCGCGCTAAAATACAAGTTCGTGAAAATGAATCCTACTCAAAAGATTATCTTGACCCCAAACAGCGATCAATTAGTAATTCGATCCAGCTGAAATTCAACAACGGTGATTACAGTGAAAAGGTTGAAATTCATTTCCCCGTAGGCCATCGCGTTCGACGGGACGAAGGTATTCCCTTATTAAAACAGAAGCTAACTCATGCGATCACGACGTTTTTTGGCTCCCCTAAAGACAAGCACGTCAACTCTTTGGAAAAAAGCTTAGCTCACCCAGATACCAGTGTGGGTCACTTTATGACTCTCATTGCAAAGCCATCGAAAAAACGCGACTAATTCGCAACAGCTAGGAACGACCGTCTTACTTTTCGCTTATTCCCCCAAAATAATTCGTGTTGCACAAAACAAACACACAGTTTAGGATAACGATATGGCAGAAACTCTTGACAACAAACTCATTATCGCGATTTCATCGCAAGTCCTCTTTGACCTCAGTGAAAGTAACCAAATTTTTGAAACCGAAGGTATCGATAAGTATGCACAGTATCAACGAGACCATGAGAATAATATCCTCGCAAAAGGCCCCGGCTACCGACTCGTAAAAAAACTCTTAAACATCGACAAAATACAACCCTGTGTTGAGGTTGTCTTGATGTCTAGAAATAGCTCTGACACAGGCCTGCGTATCTTTAACAGCATTGAAGAACACGACCTAAAGATCACCCGTGCTGTTTTTACCAGTGGACGTAACCCTCAACGCTATGCAAAGGCTTTTGGTACTCATTTGTTTCTATCGACCAACCCAGAGGATGTCCGTGATGCTCTTTGCAATGGCTTAGCAGCCGCTACGATGAAGCCAAAAATTCACGACGATGATCAAGACAACAGCGAACTCCGCATCGCCTTTGACGGTGATGCTGTTATTTTTTCAGATGAAGCTGAGCAAATTTTCCAAGCAGAGGGCCTTGAGGCTTTTCATAAAAATGAGCAAAGTAGTGCAAACACCCCTCTGCGCACAGGCCCCTTCTACCCTTTTCTTTATGCCCTAAAAAATTTACAACAAAAATTTATCCAACCAGCATGCCCAGTTAGAACAGCTCTCATCACTGCGCGGCAAGCGCCTGCGCATGAACGAGTCATCAAAACTCTTCGCAATTGGGAATTACGGATAGACGAAACCCTCTTTCTTGGGGGGCTTGATAAAACAGCCGTTTTGAAGGCTTTTAATGCTGATATCTTTTTTGATGATCAAATTCACCACTGTGAAAAGGCAAGCCCACATATCCCCACAGCTCATGTCCCCAGTGGCATAAAAAATCAAGGTGCCTAAACTTAAGGTTTTTTTAACTATTAACCGAGGTATCCTGAAAAATGAGCGTGAATCTTGGATGGATACCCCATTTTCAAATCGATAAACTATTCGACGAAGAAGACTGCGTTCGTCGTGGCTTTTGATCTGAAAAAATTGATGCTCGATACCTGGCCGCGTTGCGACGTAATTGCCGCATGTATCCATCGAGTAACTCAAGCCTATTCTTTGCATCTGGACAAGTATCCACGTTTTTTGTATCCGAATAACCTCCATTATTCATCGTTCCAGGTACATGACAATACAACTTTAAAAAAACTAAACTATGCACCAAACAATGCCTTAATTTTAAATCTATTTGCTGATCACTTTCACCCAGTAACACACTATAAATAAAAACCTTAAACAGCATCACCTCAGTTGCACGATCTTTTGCACTTTTACAACCCTCTACACTTTGAAAAAGGGGTGAGTTTTCGATAATCAACGCCAACAATGCTGAAACTACGCCTATTTGCGGATTCATATGAACGAAAATATTCCATCTTTTTTTAAACACACCTCGCTTATCTTTTTGTAAGTTCTGCACTGAATTTGCTAAGCAGGCTTGCCAAATCGGGGAAAGACTAACACGCCTCATCTCAGCATAGCGATGCTCTAACAAGAGGATATAAAACCAAGCCATGAGTGCTGGAATAGGGTTTTGGGGATCTATAATCACCGATTTTTCTAGAAGGAAACCCAAATCTTTTTTCATCTGAGCTTGATTGGCTTTTTGTTTTTTATGGTTTTTTTGTACCTGAAACAGATCTATATTTCTAACCAAGCGAGAAAAAAACGCTCCAAACTCAACTCCACCGATTTCTGATAAAACTAAAAAAACAGGTTGATTTAAAGAAAAATCGACACGACTCACTCCGTAATCTTCGAAATCTTTAAATGGCGTATTGGCATAACGCCAATTATATATCTCCAACTCTCCCATCAAATCGATAGCATCTGGCTCTGGTGGGAAAATATCTGTGACTAGATGAAGATAGACATAGGAAAAGCCGAGCTCCAGTTTAGGAAAAAATTTTTCAAGCGCTCGGTCAAACATCGTTTTTGCTGCTTCAATGTATCTTTCACATAACAATCGGAGTGCCTCAGAATTTCTAGGCCTGTAACCAAAAAAAATACGCAACATAGCTTTCCAGAAATGAGTCGGCAACACCGGTGTTGCCATTTGCATATAACATTTATCAGGCTCACCTGGCTTACCCTGCTGAATCTCAAGACGTGCGTTTCTGACTAAAGGAAACCCTTCTATTCTACAACAATCTGCCGCTTGACTATTAATTGGAAAATTCATAAACGAAGATAACTCTTCGTCTACATTACTTAGCACCTGCTCTAATACGGAAGCCCTTGCTTCAAAAACAGGGGGTTCATTGCTTTCTACAGCAATCGGAATATTCCATAGATCGCATTCTCCTGGCGCTTTCGTCAAAATAGTCACTGGTTTTTTTGTGCTCGGATTCATCGCTAAATAGGGCTGCAAATAAGGAAATATAAGTTTAAACATTCGAAGCAAGTTATCTCTTCTAGAAAAATAGGGAACAACAAAACCCATCGCATGTTGATTCATTAATTTCCAATCTTTAACTATTTCTCCTCTTTTCCCTAAAAAATTAACCGCTTCTGAAACTAGATCACACCCCAGCTGAATCAACGCTGCTTGACTAAGTTTAGCGATGTGATGCGCGCATACCAACGTTGCAAAAATATCTTTTAGATAAATAATTAAATAGTCATAACGCTCGCTTTCTTGATCCTCCTGCTGATCCTCTTTTTCACCCAGAGTCACCTGAACGATATCTGACACACTTGCGTTAGCCACCCTTACCGCATCTTCTCGCAGAGTCATACTTGCGCAAAGAGGCCTCAGACTTAAATTAATCACCGCTAGCAATACGGCTGAGCACAGCTGCTGAATTTTTTCAATCGGCGACTTAGCAAGCGGCAGTTTCGGTAGCTCGGAGAAAAGCCAACTAAAAGGCTCCCTCTCAAGCATAGGCATTTGCACTTCAGCGGACATAGTTATCCTTTAACTAATCAGTAGGCCTGGTATACTGTGCGATTAATTTTATCATTTCAAGCGCGGTTTTAGCAGATTCCTCACCTTTATTACCTTTTTTCCCACCGGCACGCGCAAATGCTTGGTCCGCATTATCTGTTGTTAATACACCAAACACCACGGGCAAATGATGCGTTAACATCACCCGCATGACTCCATCACTGACTTGCTGACAAACAAAATCATAATGACCGGTCTCACCTCGAATCACCGCTCCCAAACAAATGATTGCACTAAACTCACCTCTCTTGGCTAATGTTTGTGCCAACAGAGGAATTTCCACTGCTCCAGGAACCCAAACGATTTCTTGCTGCTCGATAGACACGCCATGGTCTCGTAAATATGTCTGACAACCCACCAATAAACGACTGGTCACTGGCTCATTAAAGCGTGAGACAACAATCCCTATTTTTTTATTCAATCTCTTTTCCTCCTAGCTTTAACCAATGACCGAGCTTATGCGCTTTGGTTTTCAAATACGTATAACTATGCGCTGATGGCTCTATCTCCAAGGGAACACGTTCAACAACATCAATACCCAATTCTTGCATGCGGTGCACCTTCTGGGGGTTATTCGTCATTAATCGTATCCGATAAATACCGAGTGACTTAAGGATCTGCGCTGCAATTCCATAATCTCGTTTATCACCTTTATGGCCCAAATATTCATTCGCTTCAAGCGTATCCATTCCTTGATCTTGTAATGCGTAAGCTTTTATTTTCTCAACAAGACCTATCCCTCGTCCTTCTTGCCGTAAATAAAGCAAAACACCACCTTGATCGGCGATCTCTGCTTGTGCTTTTTTAAGTTGATCCCCACAATCACAGCGTGCAGAACCCAAGACATCACCAGTTAAACATTCTGAATGAATGCGCACTAAACAAGGTTCATCGATGTCGAGCTTATCTGAAACCAATGCCAGATGATCTTGCTTATCTCGCTCGCAATAAAAAGTTTGAATCGTGAAATCAACGCCCTGCTTGATGGGTAGGCGCGCTTTAGGGCCCGCTTGAAAAATAGCATCGTGTTTCAAACGATAATCCAATAGCGCTTGATTTGTTGTTATCGTTAATTGATGTTTTTTTGCAAATGCTTGTATATCCGGTAAGCGTGCCATATGACCATCATCGCGCATAATTTCACACAAGACAGCCGATGCTTTGCATCCTGCCAAACGCGCTAAATCAGAACCGCCTTCTGTATGCCCATCACGCTGCATAATACCGGACTCACGCGCGCACAATGGAAAGATATGTCCTGGAATAATAATATCTTTTGGACCTGAGTGCTCATCAATAGCGACTGCAATTGTTCGAGCACGATCAAACGCAGAAATTCCTGTTGTAATGCCGGTTGCCGCTTCAAACCCAACACCAAAAGCCGTCTGTCTTGGAGAACGATTATTCGCTGTCATCATCGGTAAACCCAGCCTAGTAAAATCAGCTTCTTGCAACGTCAAGCAAATCAGACCACGCCCATGGGTAGCCATAAAATTAATCACCTCCGCAGTAGCATGCTCTGCTGCGACAATCAAGTCTCCTTCATTTTCACGATCTTCAGCGTCGAGCAAAATAATCATTTTACCCGCTGCTAGTTCTTCAATCGCTTGCTCAACTGACCCTACTTCACCGTAATTTATCATTGCTGACACCCCCATTCCTGATCTCTTGCTGCCCATTTTAATAAATAATCATATTCTATATTTAAATGCTCACCAGACGCGAGCTGACTAAAATGCGTTATTTTCAATGTTTGTGGAATCAACATGACATCGAAGCCATCGACACTCACCCGGTTAATCGTTAGGCTAACACCATCCAATGTCACACATCCTTTCTCTACGAGATAACGCGCATGCTGTTTTTGAACACCCGTTAATTTCAGGAACAAGCAATCCCCTTCACAATGCAACCCACTGACTTGAACACAGCTATCGACATGACCCATCACCCAGTGACCACCCAACCGATCTCCCACTCGTAGCGCACGCTCAAGATGAATTCGCTTTCCTTTTTTCCAATCAGCCGCTGTCGTACAAGCAACTGTTTCCGGAGATAGATCAACAGAAAACTGACCTTTTTTATAATCGGTTACAGTTAAACAAATGCCATTTACAGCGATGCTTTCGCCAGGCCTACAAGCCTTAAAAGCCGTTTTTATGTCCAAAGACAAGGAATGAGATCGCATGTGGACAGCCATAATTTCACCCAAGTGATCCACAATTCCTGTAAACATGACCCCCCCTTAAAGAAATCGGGGGATATCAAGACAGAAAAGACACGCAGCAGCATAGACTGTGTGACAATGACTTCTATCATCCGGACTCAAGTAAATCTCTACTATTACCGTCGGCTCTGGAATTACACCAAATCTGCTGACTCTCTATCACTGAGCGATAGAGACGCTCGCGGGCTATTACCGCCGGTGGGGAATTGCACCCCGCCCCGAAGCATTTTAACTCGCATTAATCGAGTCCATGCAAGCATATGAGTTGCACAGAGATCTGTCAAGACCAGGAAAAAAGGTATACTGTATCGTCGCCCAGTTTTTTTTCTAAACACTTTGCCTCAGTGAAAATGGGTTGAGAAAGACGGATACCGAATAAACCTTCCCCCACTATTTGATTGGATTCGTAGATGACGGCTTCTGATAGCTGACCAGAGTCTAATAGCGATTGAAAAGCGCTGGGACCTACTTCTACCCATACTTCGTGAAAACCTGCCTGACCCAGAAGCTTAGCAATCGCTTTCCAACTGAATCTGTCACCATCCACTGCGACCGATACGCAACGCAATTCATTAGCTGGCCATTTTTTTTCACACACCGGAAGGCTTTTTTTATAGAGCAAAATCACTTCTTTTGCAGTTTGTAACAGCTTTGCATTTTTAGGAAACTGTAACTTCGAATCCAATACATAAACAGCTCGGGACTCTATCCGATCCATGAAGCGACAGTTCAACGAAGGATCATCATTTAATACGGTTTTCACCGTTGTTAGAATGACATCTGCCAAACGCCGCCCATTGGCGGTATAAGCCTCTGCTTCTTTGCCGGTGATCGCTAGTGGGCGACCGTTCCGCTTTGCTGTCATGCCATCTCTTGTTTGCGCTAATTTAGCAATTAATCGAGCAGAACCCGTTTTTAACCAATGCGTGTAGCTGAGATAAAAATAACTCACTTCTTCGGTTTTTATTCGTTCACATGAAATACCTGCTTTTTGCAGTGCCTTTGCGCCTGAGCCTCTGACATGTGGATTGGGATCCGAGTACCCATAATAAACACATTGAATCCCTGCATCGATAATCGCTTGCGTACATGGCGGCGTTTTTCCAACATGATTACACGGTTCGAGTGTGACATAAAGTGTTGAACCTCGCGATTGACTCTGTGCCTTTTGAAGGGCATCCACTTCAGCATGTGCATAACCACTCGCAAAGTGACAACCCGTTGCAACTAATTCCCCCGTGGATGAAACGATAACTGCGCCCACCGCTGGATTCGGTGCGCAAAAACCGCGACGAGAATCTGCAGCAGCCAGCGCTTTTAACATCCATTTTTCGTGATCCATAACGCTCCTATTTAGCTAACAGTATTGCCCTGCGACAAAACCAGAAGACCAAGCCCACTGAAAATTATACCCTCCCAACCAACCCGTTACATCGACTGCTTCACCGATAAAGTAAAGTGAGGGCAGCGATTTAACTTGCATCGTTTTCGACGATAAATAATCGGTATCTACACCTCCCAAAGTTACTTCAGCCGTTTTATACCCTTCGGTACCTGATGGTTTAACCCTATAAGCATGCAACTCGTTTTCTAACTCAATCTGTTTAGAACGAGAGAGATCTGCCAATCGTGTAGCCCCTATTTCATCGGACAATAATGCTAAAACCAATCGATTCGGTAAATACCTTGTCAACCAATTTTTTACGGTCATCTTTCCATCTATTTTTTTCTGATTACCTACAAGCTCTAATAGCCTTTGCTTTGGCATCCAATTTATTTTCAACGCTTCTCCATGCCAGTACGATGAAATTTGCAAAGCAGCGGGGCCACTTAACCCCCTATGCGTCAACAAGATGGCATCCAAAAAAGAGGTATTTGACACGGACAAAGCAGCATCCAAAGAAACCCCAGCTAGCTCTTGAAATTTTTCTAGCGCTATCGGATCCCACGTAAACGGAACCAAACCCGCACGAACGGGCAAAACCGGAATCGAAAACTGTTTGGCTAACTGATACGCGAAGGGACTTGCGCCCATCGTTGGAATGGACAAACCACCCGTAGCAATGACTAAAGACGATGCTTGAATACTGCCTGAATTGGTTTCTATCCAAAAAGATTGGCTCGCCTCTTGATACGAAACAGAACGCACTGATGTTCGTAAACAAAGTTCAACACCCGCTTCTTGAACGTCTAGTAACAAAGCAGATAATAAGTCTTTAGCGCTATTGCTACAAAATAATTGACCTTGCGTTTTTTCTTGGTAAGGAATTTGATGCGACTCCACCCATTTTATAAAGTCCCACTGAGTATGTTGCGCTAATGCTGATTTAGCAAAATGACTATTATTTCCAAGATAATTATCGGGACTAATCGCCAAATTAGTAAAATTACATCGCCCTCCTCCTGACATTAAAATTTTTTTACCTGGCTTATTCGCATGATCTAACAGCAACACCCGCCTACCACGCTTGCCCGCCTGAATCGAACAGTATAACCCTGCAGCACCTGCACCTATCATTAGACAATCTACTTTTTTCATGGCACACTCCAGATAGAACAAGAAGAAGTTGACGCTCACTTTTTCATCCGATAGTATTTATTTTCTTACTAATGTACAAGAACCACCCATGCATAACACCAGAATCCCATCTTTTCGCCCATCTCCAACGCCAGGTCCTGTTCTCATGCAATTTATCCAGGCAGGAATATTTGGTGATTATCCTGAATCTTTATTCGCAGCCTGTGAATTCGAAAAAATGATCGCTAAAAAAGCTAAGGGGGTTGCAACCCTTGAGAAAAAAGGGAACGCAGAAAAACGTAAAAAAGAACTCACTACAGAGTGCCAAACATTTTTCTCTCAACACGCATTGAAGCAAGAACACCGTGTCATAACTCACGAATATGGCCGCGTATTTTTCGAAAACATCATGACAATGGACATTAGGCCCCGAAAAAGACCCGCCCTCACAATACCTAATTTGGATCTGCTCAAAAAACTCGCTGAAGAAAAACACGATGAATGCGTAAAACGCTATCGCATAATGAGACAACAGCTGGGGGAATCCGATGAAATATCTCGGATTTTTAAAGAAATAATGCAACTACTCAAAGAGTCATTAGATTCTCTTTTATCTATCCATTATGCGATTAATTCTCACCAGAAAAAACCGCTTGCCTTAATAAAATCTGTACTTCTTTATATCACCCAAGAATTTGAAAAAAAATTTCCAAAAACTGAACATGACATAGATGAGGCTTTAAACTTATATTACGAATCACTTCACGATGGAGGGATAACGACTGAAAAAAATGGAGATATTGTCACCTTATTTTCGAAAACAACAATTCCAACAAGCAACGACAGGTTAACTGCCTTATACTATTTACTCGAAAAACCGATAAACAAAAAAATAAACTTATCCGACCTTTTGATTTATCTTATGCGCTTTTATCCAAATCCTGAAAATCCAGAGACAGAAGAAGCCATGAGAGTTGATTTCAATCTGGTTCTTAACACAACGAAGTGCGTACTGGATGATTCTAGCGCCAACCTTTCTGACCCAACAAGCGAAACACTATCTAAGCTAATCTCATCCATCCGTGCTCTATCTGTTTATTCTTATATCAACTCAAAAGGCTCTCTTTTTAAATTAAATCTAAGCGATCAACAATCTATTTTAACGCTTGAAAAAGCCATTGATACCCTGTTGAATAAATTTAACACTAACATCACCTTGCCTGGCCAGTGGATAAACGAACTGCGTAAATTTTTTTCAGAATATATACGTCAATCTCAGATAAAAAAAAATATACCATCCACTGATACTGCTATATTTTCTGAAGTTCTGCATTCAAATAAACCCATTTTTTTTGATCCTTTGACTGAAGCGATTGCTGAAAAAAGCACGACACCCCCTCTTATCAGCGAATCAAGAAATGCACTCGATACCCTGTTAAAATCTATAGAGGAAATAAACCTATCAAAGATAACTCCCAGCAATAAAAGCTTCAAGATTAAAGCTGCAATTCATACTGCTTTGACTGCCTTAGTTTCTTTATTTTACGAAATGCACTTCGGAAAAAGTTCATTAACTGACTTACATGATAAAATCATTTCTTTCATTTTAACCGACTTTATTAAAACTGCATTCTCACTAGAAATCCAGAGCAACGAGACCTTAAATCAAGTGCTAACTTCTTTCTACCACACTCTACTTTCAATCGGCTTACCCCTGACACGCTCTGAAAAACCAGCTCATTGCTTACTTTATCCCGATAATCAAATGATAAATCCTCAATTCGAACCTAAAGCCGATATTTTTAATGAAACAGATCCAACGAATCATGAAAAATACTTATTAATCAACCTTATTTCTTTGATGCGAAATCATCCAAACGAAAAATCGGCATTCAACACTTTTTTTCTTGAATTCAATAGAACACTCACGGCTGCCATTGTGCATATCAATGACCTTAGATCTAAACCCGCCCATCATTCTACGCAGCCCATCCCTATTAAAGAAAATTTAAATTTTGTTTTAATCTCTCTTACTAGACTTTGCCTTATCTATGCAGCAGCCATTCGAAAACGTGGAATACATAACTTATGCTTAACCGATTATACAAAGATTAAAGCTATCATTCATGATTTATACACGACGTTATTCCCTACCGATAGATTAACCATAACGCACAGCGAGGCTAATTCTGGTGATTCACTTACCCTTTTTTACAATGCAATTGCACAATTCGGAGTTCATGTCGCTCAAGGCAAGGAGAACGAAATTAATATCCGTTACGCTCCTGAAAGCAAGGACGCTCAAGAACTACCAGAAAACAGAATGCCTGTAACACAACAGAAAAAAACAAAACCACTCAAAGAAAAAAAACATAAAGAATCTTTAGGTTGTTTATTGCATACCGAATTATTGAAAAATGAATGCTACTGCTTGGGCGAAAATAGGCTAGGCTTTTTTCCGCTTGTCGTTAACGAAAAAAAATACAAAGTACGACTCCTTATTAATGGCCCTAAGCACGATTTAGAGATCAGCGATGACATCTTAACACTCAAGATACCGTTAACTCGTCAGCTCGGTGAAAAAAACCCGAATTTTGCGCGTAGAATTAGCGACTCACTCGGTGAACATCTAAGCACTCTAGATGGGATGAGAAAAACGATATTGAATTTTGAACCCGCTATTTTATTACCCGAACGTTGTGAGATATGCCCAGTATCTGTTGATCCTAATCAACTAAAAACTCAAACGCCTGCATCGATGGTAGCATCCAAAATAAACGCAACATCTGCTCATTCTCTTAATGAACAGCAATCATCTAATTTAACCGAGCAGAGAAAACCAAGAACAACGGAAGGCAAAAACGATGACTTCTCTAGCACTCAAAACGCTTTTTTGGTTTTTCCAACACTAACCACTTCTTCAATTGCACCCAGAAAGACGAGCCTCAGCCCAGAGGACTTAGCCCGTAAAGTTGTCTCTTTTTACCAAACATCTTCGTTATACGAAATTCAGAGACTCCGTTTATTCATTTCTATTTTTACACAACAACACATCCCTCTGTATCTCAAAGGTTTTGTCGGGCTCGACTTCGCTGGCATTGAACGTTCTGTGCTTAAACACAACGATCTTGATTTTGTGGCCTTCCTAAAGAACGAACAATACCTCGAACTACTCCAATCAATGCACTCTATAGCTCCATCAATCGGTCAACCTACAAAAACATATTCTTTTCATAATCCCTTAGAGAACTACTATTCCCATACGGTAAATATCAACTACGCTGGAATACCCTATGATATACAGTTAGTCGTGGGTTCAAACCCTAAAAAATATATGAGATCTCCTGATCATCAAACGAACTTTTGTTCACTCACTGAAATATCCTGCGCGCTGCAGGATCGTTTGCCCTTTATTCAACTCGGCAATACATTTCGAAACCTACCTACAAAAGATTCAAATCAAAATAACGCAACTCCCGAAACTAGCCAAATCTATATCGATTATCTAAGTCACAATCCTAATCGTCTGACCAGCGCTATTTGTCATTTTCTAAAGTGCGCTATGAAAACAAACACGTTTGAAAAGACCAAACCCCTGCTTGTCTTCATTTTATCTCAAATCTCTCCGGCTGACTGCAATACAGCAAAGCAGCGTTTATCCGAAAAATTAACGGCAGATCAATATATCAGCGTATCCCAACTTTTCAATCTCTCACCGATAACAGGTGAAGGTGAAACTAAATCTTCAAGCATCACCCCTCCCCAAAAACGTGGATTTTCTCCCTTATCCCCCGCTTTTATTCCCCACTCTGTGTTACCACCTCCTTTATCGCTAACCTAGGCCTTTTAAAATTCATTGATCAACCCTAAATTATTCGTAAAAAAACCATCGCCCCCAGCGGCTATAAACGCTTGTGCGTCTTTGCGCTGATTTAGGGTGTACGCCAATACCTCATAACCTTTTTCTTTTAACATCCTCACCTCTTTCGGTCTAATTTTTTTACCATTCACATGATAGGCGCAGGCTTTTAATGCTTTTAATACATTCAGATGATCTGCGCTGTACGTATTTGCTAAAAAAGCAATCTCCCCGGCATAGCCTGCTGCTTGTATTGCTTTTAACGCCTGAAAGCTAAAACTAGAAATGCGAAGCTCTCGATCTTTAGGCCAGTTATCTCGCCAATAAGCAGCAACACGATCAGCCAATAAAATAGGTGAGCGACTATTTAACTTAAGTTCGATATTAGGAATTAAGTCTGTTTTCAGGACTGCTTGCATCCAAGGAATAAAACCTGGAATAGTTTCATTGCAAAAGCTTAGGCTAAACCAACTCCCAATATCTATTCGAATCAACTCCGAGTAATCCATGTCAGCAACTTTTCCTTTGCGTAAGGCAACTCTATCTAATTTTTCATCATGCACAATCACTAAGCCCCCATCTCGCGTTAACTGCACATCAAACTCGATATATTTCGCACCAACAACTGCCGCTAGCTCCAGGGCTGCAAATGAGTTTTCAGGAGCACCCTGCTGAGCCCCCCTGTGTGCATATATTTTGACCTTCTTACTCCGTTCCATCCTCGCTTAACTCCAAAAAAGTGACTCAGCGTTACTTTGCATTTGAATCCTTTATCCGGTAAAAGATTGTGTAGGTTCAGATAGATTTGAGACTGAAATGATATAAAATAAGGCCTCTTGATTTACAGAAATAAATGGGAGGCCTCAAATGCAGATAAAATCACTGCGAATCAAATCATATCGAAGTTGGAAGATTGATGAAAGAGAAATTTGTAATACCACTCGATTCAGACGAAAAAAGGTAGATATTTACACATCGTTACGAGCAGAAGGGTGCTCCGAGAGAGCCGCTTTGCAGGCGATTGAAGTATCGCGATCCACTCTCTTTCGTTGGCGGTCATTGTACCGATCTGAGGGTATTCATGGGCTATCACCAAAGTCTAGACGGCCACGCGTGGTTCGCAAATCTGGTTGGAGCAAGCAGGTTGAGCAGCAAGTTCAACACCTGCGTCGTGAATATCCATTATGGGGAAAAAAGACGCTGTGGGCTGTATTGCGCCGTGATAAAGGGGTGGAAGTGTCGGAAAGTACGGTTGGTCGCATTCTGAAGAAGCTCGTTAATCTTGGTCGAGTAAAGCCCGTTTGCTTCTACTACGGCCGCATTAAACCTAAGCGAGCGAGAGCCTTTAATCAGCATGCAAAACGCTGGAAAAAAGGCATGAAAGCCAAATCACCGGGTCAGTTAGTACAGGTGGATCATATGAGTGTTTATGTAGCTGGCGAGTTAACAGTTAAGCACTTTGAGGCCATTTGTCCGGTGACTAAGATGACGGTCTGCCAGGCCTACCGTAACGCTTCGAGTAAGACAGCTGCAGAGTTTTTAACGTTG
>JBIKMG010000035.1:0-20422 GCA_044359385.1 Coxiellaceae bacterium | reverse complement strand
GGGATATTTTTTCATAAGCAGGGTCCATTCGCATAGCCATATCAGCGGTGGTCATGATAGTAGTGACTTTGCTGCCCGATCCATCAACTTGTGGAGCCATATGGTCCGGATTAACATCGATAGGAATCCATTGTTTAGCGCCGGCTGGGCTTTTTGTAAGTTCCCACTCGTAGCCAAAAAGCATATCAAAATAACCGGTGTCCCATTTTGTTGGGGCAGGGGTCCAAGCACCTTCAATACCGCTGGTTATAGTATCGATGCCTTTGCCACTGTTGAGACGGTTGATCCAGCCAAGTCCTTGTTCTTCGATAGGAGCGGCTTCTGGTTCTGGGCCGACATTTGCTGCATTTCCTGCTCCATGGCATTTTCCAAAAGTATGACCACCAGCCGTGAGTGCAACGGTTTCTTCGTCGTTCATTCCCATGCGGGCAAAAGTTTCTCTTATATCCTGAGCTTGTGCGAGGGGGTCTGGGTTGCCATTGGGGCCTTCTGGATTGACATAGATCAAGCCCATGACCACGGAAGCCAGGGGGTTCTCTAGTTGGCGATCAGGTGTGTAGCGGTTATCAGCTAACCATTCGTTTTCCATACCCCAATAGATATCATTTTCGGGTTCCCAGATATCTACCCGACCACCACCGAATCCAAAAGTTTTAAAGCCCATTGATTCTAGTGCGCAGTTACCTGTTAAAATGAGTAAGTCAGCCCAGGATATGTTTCTGCCGTATTTTTGTTTGATAGGCCAGAGTAGTCTTCGCGCCTTATCCAGGTTGCTGTTATCTGGCCAGCTATTGGTGGGAGCGAAGCGTTGTGAGCCAGTGCCGGCTCCGCCGCGACCATCACCGATTCGGTAAGTGCCGGCTGCGTGCCAAGCCATACGAATAAAGAAGGGGCCGTAATGGCCATAATCTGCTGGCCACCACTCCTTAGAGTCGGTCATTAGGTCATATAGATCTTGCTTAACAGCATCTAAATTTAGGCTTTGAAATGCTTTGGAATAATCGAAGTCTTTATCCATGGGGTTAGAGAGGGAAGAGTGTTGATGTAAGATGCTGATATCTAGCTGTTCAGGCCACCAGTCTTTATTCTTTGTTCCACCACCCGCGACGTTTTTAGGATCTGTTTCGCTAAAAGGGCATCTGCTCATTTTTATCTCCTTTGACAGATTGGCTTGAATGTTTTAATTCATATTAGGTGACTTTAGAGTAGTAAAGCAAAGTAAGAAAAGCTATCAGAGTGATAGCTTTGCCATGTGCATTCAAATAAAAATAACACGAACATTATTTGCACTAAAAAAAGGATTCAGGTAGTCTTAGGCCTAACTAGAGGCAGCAGTTCCCGGCAGATAAGCTGGGCTGTTAGAGAAGGTTCATTTTTGACTCAGGTTAGCGAAAATCTGCGTTGTGATCTTTGCCGAAAATGCCAGAGTGGAGAGGTGCCTGAGTGGTTTAAAGGGCACGCCTGGAAAGTGTGTGTGCATGCAAATGTACCGAGGGTTCGAATCCCTCTCTCTCCGCCAGTTTATAAGTGCCGAACTTTTTGGGCGTCATTTTTCAAATTCACAAACACCCCTCTGAACCCCAGTATTCATAGGCTTTAGTGCCTTTTAGTCGTCCGACACATGCGTACCTAGAGAATCACAAAATCACCGATTTCACCCCAAAATCTCCCTTTTTGTTCTCCGTTTCTCCGTTACATGCGAACGTCCGACCCGAAGGTACGCATGTCCAGAGCCCTTGATTTTACTGGGTTTTTGCAAAACCGGTCTTGAGGTTCGTTATTGGGGTGGAGAATGGTGGATGTACCCACAGAACGAGAATTTTACTGTGATATGGTTACTTTAGATTATGTTCATATGCATTTAGCATTCACTGATCTTCGATATCAGGAGCCATTCTGTTGGCGTGCAGATTATTAAAACACTCCAGAAGCAACTTCTCCAACAGGACCTTGTTATCTTCGGTGATGGTAGAGGTCATGCTCGCTTCGACTTTGCTGATAATGTTATGAGCTTGCTGAACAACTTTCATGCCTTGTTTTGTTAATTCTGTGCACAAAATCCTGCCGTGCTGTGGATCGCTTTTTCTTTTTACTAAGTGCCTTTTTTCTAAATTAGACACGATACCATGCATGGTTTGAGCTGTAATAAATGAGGAGCGGGCTAGAGCCGCATTTGATATGCCAGGCCTGAGCTCTAATTGCGCCAGAACAGCATATTGTGGCGTTGTCAGATCAAGGGTTCTTAAAGCTTCATCCATACGAAGGCGCAAGCTATGTTGCGTCTGCTTTAGTTTATAACCTAACAAACCTGTGACATTTATTTCTTTAGATATTGACATATCAGTGCCCTTACATTATATTATCAGTGTGCTTATACTATAATGGGAGTTCGATATGAATACAACAAATTCTGAAAGTGATGATAACTTAAAGTCTGCGGAAAACTATTACAACGCCATGCTTGCAAAAGACTTTCATAAGATGACGAGCTATCTTCATAACGATGTGCATTTCATCGGACCACTCGCAGAAATGCATGGAAAAGATAATATTGTCACGGCTGCAAAAAACTTTGGCGGGATATTACAAGATATCCAAATCAGGTCGCGATTTGCAGTGGACAATCAGATCATGTTTGCTTACGATATGATTGTTCCAGTACCCATTGGTAAATTCAGGGCAGCAGTTCTCATGGAGTTTACAGATCGGCTTATCTCTAAAATCGAGCTATTTTATGACGCCAGCCCCTTTGAAGAAAAGAAAAGTGAAATTTTCTCGCAATAACAGTGTTATGCAGTAACATATCGCTTGAAATCAACATCGAAGTTATCTGTGAACATCCGGGGTGGAGAATTAGGCGCGTATACCCGCAGAGCAAGAATTTTCTGCTGAAAGGCACCTAATGTGATAAAATTATACTAGGGATTTACTAAGTAAATCAGTGTGTTATTTAAATAGATTATGAGGCGTGATGCTAATAAAACCTGACCTTAAGGATGAAAAAATCATTGCGTGTTTACGGGATGCATATGAACTGAGTGTGGAAAAAATAGCGTTTCTGCCTCTTGGCGCTGATTTCAACACAGCGGTTTATCGCGTTACAACAACCACCCAAACGGATTATTTCCTAAAATTAAGGAGTGGTGAATTTTTAGAGGCTTCGGTATCCGTTCCAAAATGCTTGGCTGATCTTGGTATCAAACAAGTGATCCCACCTCTTGCAACCAAAACAGGGCAACTTTGGACAAGTTTGGCATCATTCAAGGCAATTCTGTACCCTTATGTCGAAGGCCGTAATGGCGTTGATACCAAACTATCCGGAGATCAGTGGACCAAATTTGGGGAGGCCATTAAAAAGCTTCACAGCACCGATATTCCTACATCAATAACAAAAGATATACCAAGGGAGACGTTTTCTTCTAAATGGCGCGAGACCGTCAAAGCATTTCTTATGCGCATTGAAAGTAAGGTGTTTGAAGAGCCTGTCGCTGTAAAAATGGCACTGTTCCTGAAATCAAAAAGTAGCGAAATACTTAAAGTAGTTGAGCGCGCTGAAGAGCTTGCAATCACGATCCAAAAACAGCCCCTCGACTATGTTTTATGCCACGCTGATATGCATGGCTGGAACCTGATTATTGATAAAGAAAACGCCCTTTATGTTGTTGACTGGGATACGCTTCTCTTCGCACCCAAGGAACGAGATCTAATGTTTATCGGTGCTGGCATTTGGGATAGTGGTCTGACAGCTGCCGAAGAAGAATCACTATTTTATCAGGGCTATGGCCAAACAAAGATAAATCAGGATGTGATCGCCTACTATCGTTTTGAACGCATTATTCAAGACATCGGCGACTATTGTGAATACATCTTTCTGTCTGATGAAGGTGGGGACGATCGTATGCAATGCTTTGAACACTTACAGCCAGTTTTTCTACCTAATGGCGCAATAGAAAGAGCATATCAGTCCGATAAGACGAGGAAGATTTTATGAAATTATATTTTATAGGCGGCGCCAGTGGCAGCGGTAAAACGGCTGTGATGCCTCATTTAAAAGAGCTTTTAGGAGATGACATCGCTGTTTATGATTTTGACGATATTGGCGTACCAGATGGTGCTGATAAAAAATGGCGCGGGGAATCCACCGAAAAGTGGCTGCAAAAATTATTGAGCGAAGGCAAAGATGCCTGCTTGCTGGGTCAAATTGTTTTAGGCGAAATACTGAGCTGCCCTTCAGCTAAACAAATAGATAAAATCAACTTCTGTCTCTTAGATGTCAGCGATTTCGAACGTATTGGGCGACTCAAAAAGCGCAACACCTATGGTGCTGATCAAAACATGCTGAACTGGGCTGCTTGGCTTCGTATGCACACCCAAGATCCGCAGTGGATGCCACACGTTATCCAGGAAGATGCTGCAAGCCCCATGGATTTTAGCCGATTATCTTCCCTTAAAAACTATGAAGAAGTTGCGAATGTAAAAATCCTCGATACAACAGAACTTGCTTTGCATGAAGTTGCAATGAAGCTAGCGAATTGGATCAAAGTTGAGATTAGACAGCGTATAGAAATCATTACCAAAAATATCACACTGCAGGTAAGTGATGATGCTCAAAAATCAGAAGTATTAAAAAAATTAGGTGATTTTAACAGGGCTGCCCTTAATATTGGAAACGATCAGGAATCATCTCAGCCTATTAATTATAACCTCCAATATAATAGAGCAATAATAGGTGGGATTCACGCAAATCTATATTTTCTAAAAAGGATCTTGCATGTCGACCATCTGTTCGTTGAAGAAAAATACCGTGGACAGGATTTGGGAAGCGTATTATTAGAAAAGGTTGAGAAAATTGCAAAAGAGTACGGCGCTAATTTGGTTCACCTTGATACCTTTGATTTTCAAGCAAAAGATTTCTATTTAAAGCATGGCTATGAAGTGTTTGGCGTCTTAGATGACTGCCCTAAAGGCCACAAGCGGTATTATATGAAGAAGGTTTTATGAACAAAATGATGAATAACCAAGGAAAATCTTACGATAACATTGCAGAGGGTTTTGCTAAAATGCGGGATTCTTTTAACACTGAGCAAAAATACCTCGATGCATTAATAAATTACATCCCTGAAAAATCTCACATACTTGATATTGGTTGCGGATCTGGGTTTCCTATCGCCAATTATTTTATTGAGAAAAATTTCTCTGTCACCGGCATTGATGGGTCACAAGAATTGCTAAACATCGCTAAAAATAAATGCCCGAAAATGCGCGGCCTATATGGTGATGTTCGCACTATTGAATTCAATGAAACAGTTGATGCCATCGTTGAGTGGTGGTGTCTTTTTCATCTTCCTAAATCAGATCATGAACTTATGATTGCCCGTTTTGCTGGGTGGCTGAAACCAGGTGGAATACTTGAATTTACAAGTGGTGACAGTGAATTTGAGGGAACTGATAGCAATATGCTTAACCAAGAGCTTCATTTTTACAGCTTCGATCCTGCGGTTTACGAACAGCATCTTAAAAAATATGGCTTTGAAATTCTTTTAAAAGAAAGTGATCAAGATCAGCATCTTGTTTGGATAGCAAAAAAGAATGGCTAACGATAAAGTAACTGACGCCCTTGAATGGGCCATGACGGCTCTACAACAAACTAAACTTAATACAGAGATCGTTGTGCAAACGCCTTGGTCCAGGTTGATAAGAATCAACACGGGGGATGAACTTTTTTATCTTAAAACTACCCCAGAGCTTATTGCTTTGGAGTCTAAAATTATTCAACTTTTTCATGACCAATTTCGTGCGCCGGTGCCTACCGTTATTGCACACAATCCTGAGTTACATTGCTTTTTGATGAAAGATGCTGGTACATCATTGCGCAGTATTTTAAAAAAGAAATTTGATACTGATTTGCTTTGCAAGGCAATCGAACAATTTACCGCTCTTCAAATAACGGTTGCTGATTATGTCGATGATTTTATTGATATCGGTGTTCCCGACTGGCGCTTAAACAAGATGCCTGGTTTATACGGCCAAGCGATCTTACAAAAAGATCTGTTGATGGCTGATGGGTTGTCTGAATTAGAAGTAAACGAATTAGAAAAGCTGCATCCAAAGATAACTGATTTATGCACAAAATTAGCTGGCTATGCTATTAAGCAAACCATCGTCCAGCCTGATTTTAATGACAACAACACGCTGATAAGCGATAACTCGCAAAATATCACTATCATTGATTTGGGTGAAATTTCCATCTCACATCCATTTTTTTCTCTGCTGAATTGTTTATACCAAGTCAGGAAACATTATGCGCTCACAGAAGATGATCACGACTATCTTCAGATCAAGCATGCCTGCCTCAAAAATTATATGAAGTATGAATCGGAAAAAAATGTGGCCGATGCTTTAGAGATAGCCAATGTATTGTGGCTTGTTTATGGGCTATTAGCCCACGACAGATTGATTCATGCATGTGGCCAAAAGCAATTATTATCATTTCAACACGGAAAACTCAGTGAAATGTTGAAGGAACTGATAACAGTATGTAACGCATATTGATTGCCTTTGCGTACACGTAAATAATACTGATTACGTTTCTTGTTCCAACACTTTCAGCCCAAACACTTCTTGTTGTTCGGACCAGAGCACCGGCACATTATTCATTAGATCAGCTAATTTCAAATGCCTTGGCTGCTCGCCAAATAAAATGGCCTCTTTCAGTTTGGGTGCTAAAAAATTCAAGCGTAAAATCAATTGGGCATATTTGGCGGTAATATCATATCGCTCACATAATTCTTTCATGCCACTGCACTTGCCGGATTTTAATTGACGTTGCCATAAATGGGCTTTCACTAAGGCTTTTAGCAGCGTGAGATCAACACTGGAATCTTCCGATGCCGGTTGCACACCCTGTGGTGCTAATATCATTTTTCTGCCCCCGCGTTTTTTAAGCTTAAGCGGCATAAAAATTGAGACTTCTCCATCAATAGTGCTGGTCTGGATCATACTGTTATTGCCTCATCTTGCGTTTCTATTATTAAGCTTTGTAAACCGTACTGATTAATACGCACATCGATCCCTTCGGTGCTGACATACACAGCACGGATCAGCGTGTGAATAATTTTTTGTTGCTCGATGGGGAATAAATTATGCCATACCTTGTCGATGTCTTTGAGAAGATCAAAGACTTGGGTTTTATCCAGCCCTGCACCCTCTAAAAGCAGAGTTGTTTGGGCAGCCACTTCAGGTGATTTTAAAACATGACGCACCTGCTGGATAACAAAATGCTCGACTTCACCGGCCGCAAGATAGGAACTAATGCCATGGCACTCGATACCGCGCAACACATTACTGCAGGCGTAATAGCGATATTGCCGATTCTTTTTGGCCGTATAGGTTGGGGTCATAGGTATATTGCACGCTTGGCAATGAATAATACCTTTGAGTAACACAGGTGATTTACAAAACGCGGAATTGCGTTTGGGTGCTGTTTTAAAAGTTGCTTGAGCACGATCCCATAAATCTTGATCAATGATCGCATCATGTAGTCCTGCAAACTCTTTATCTTTGTGGCGTATTTTTCCAACATAAATGGGGTTTGTAAGGATGCGGCGCAGTGAAGCTTTGGTGAATCTTGCCCCGCCGATATCTTTGCCAGTTTTGGCGGTAAACTGTTTGGATCGATGCCCATCGTTATTTAATTCTTTAGCCAAATGAGTGGCAGATGCCAGCACTAAAAACCGCGTAAAGATATGCTCAATTAATTTAGCTTCAGGTGCGTTAATTACCAATTTTCGATCAATAATATCGTACCCAAGCGGTGGATTACCCCCCATCCACATACCTTTTTGTTTGGAAGCGGCAAATTTATCGCGGATCCGTTCACCAGTGAGCTCTCGTTCATATTGCGCGAAACTCAAAAGTACGTTAAGCATCAAGCGCCCCATAGAACTAGCGGTATTAAAGCTTTGGGTCACGGAGACAAAGGTCACATTGTGACGATCAAATAAATCGACGATTTTAGTAAAATCAAGCAGTGAGCGCGACAAGCGATCGATTTTATAAACGATGACGCAGGATTTGTGCAACAGATTATTGAAGATAATGATTCGCTAAGCGGTGGGCAGCGCTTAAATGCGGCAGTTACACAGGCATTGAGCCTTAAACCCAATATTTTGCTGCTCGATGAGCCCACCAATCATTTAGACAGACATAACCGCAAAAGCCTGATGCGAATGTTGCAATCTTATTCTGGCACACTCATTGTCGTGTCTCATGATACCGAGTTACTGCGTCATTGCATTGATACCCTATGGCATATCGATAACGGCAAGATTCATGTGTTTTCCGGCAACTACGATGATTATATCAGAGAGAACAGGCTAAAGCGTGCATCTATTGAGGGTGAATTGGAGCTCTTAAGTCGCCAGAAAAAGGATGTGCACCATAAGCTGATGCAAGAGCAACAACGTGCAGCCAAAAGCAAAGCTAAGGGGGAGAAAAAAGTAGAAAATCGCAAGTGGCTCAAAATGGTTGGGGATCTGAAAGGCATGAAAGCAGAAAAATCCCAAGGCAAGAAATTGAAAAATATCGATAAAACCAAAAATGATTTAAGTAACAAATTAGCTGATCTCCGCCTGCCTGAAATTATTATGCCTAAATTTTCATTAAGTAGTGCAAGCATTGGTGACCGCACAATTGTATCCATCAGTGATGGGAGTATAGGATATGAGGAACAAGAGCCACTGCTTCAAAAAATCAGTTTATCGATAGGTTCAAGAGATCGCATCGCTATTCAAGGCGATAATGCTAGCGGAAAATCAACTTTGATTAAGGCAATCTTGGATGATGCTAGTGTTATTAAATCTGGCAACTGGCATGCGCCTAAGATCAGTGATCTTGGGTATTTGGATCAGAATTACGGTACCTTGTCTGCTGAAAAGACAGTGTTGGAAACAATTGCTGAGCTAGTGCCAACCTGGACTCATATTGAAGTACGTCGTCATTTAAACGATTTTCTATTTCGTAAAAATGAAGAGGTCACGAGCCACGTTGCCCAGCTTTCAGGTGGCGAAAAAGCAAGACTGTCACTCGCACAAATTGCAGCTCGTACGCCTAAATTACTCATCCTCGATGAAATCACAAACAACCTTGATTTAGAGACAAAAGAGCATGTAGCGCAAGTCCTTAAGGCCTACCCCGGAGCGATGATTGTCATATCTCACGATGCTGATTTCCTAGAAGAGATTGGGGTAAATTCTTACTTTAAAATTACTGATGGCTATGTAAGTTTTAACGCCAGATGATGGCAATTAAACTCGAACCCTTGTTTTAGGTAAACTTTATGCGCGGCATGTCTTGCATAACCTGTGTCCAAATGAACTTCTTTGCACAAATGCTCCCTTGCAATTTGTATGACATGATCTAATAAAATTTTACCATATCCTTTGCCGCGGGTTTTTTCTTTTGTGATCAAATCATCAATATACAGAATTTTCCCCCATGCAAGGGTTGTAAGGAAACGAAATCCTATGCATGCTACAACCTCTTCTTGTTCGTAAGCAGCAATGATTTCATAACCTTCTTTATATTGCTCCATGACCTGGGCCACAAAAATCTCTTTACTTCGCAAATGGGGACGTAATTCTAAAAATGCATCAAATGATTGCACAATTTCATCATGGGTTTTTAATGATTTGATGTTCATAACCTTTTCTCCAAAATAAACTCACATCTCTGTGTAACCGTCAGCCCTTTGGGTACCATCACGATGTCAAAGCCAAATTCTTTATACACATCCAGATGAATCTGCTCAAAAATCAAAGCATCTTCATAAGAAATTTTTCTGGCGTCGGTATGTTCGATAAACCCTAGATTTTTAAAAAAGAATATCTGGTTCTGGTAAACGCCGCTTTTGATGCAACGATCAAATTCATCAAGCAATATAGGCGAAGGTGTAAACTCAATATTTTTGTGGTCGGCCAAATATTTACCAAGGGCGTAGGTGCAAAAAGGTGAGCGATCGTAAAATTGCAGATCTCCTGTGGCATCCATCTGCCGCATTTTTTGCATATGCGTAATTTTATCGACAAACTCAGGCTCTTCCCATGGCTTTTCCATGCCCTTAGCTTGCTCTATGCTAATGACATCAGTTGCAGCTTCATGAATGACTGCATGCCCTAATTTTTCGAGTTCGAGGATGACAGACGTTTTTCCACTACCTGGAGTGCCGGTAAAGATGAAGCGTTTAACTTGATTTAAATTATTCATAGACCAACATCCATTTCAATCAATCCAACGAGTCTTACCGGGGCTTCTGTGCCGTCTTTAATTTTGATGGGAAGGACCATAACAAAGCTGCCCGTCGGCGGTATACTATCCAAATTTGCTACATTTTCTATGATGATCTTATCTGCACCTAAAAAGATTTTATGAACATTAAAACCATCTTCTGGGCGATCGGGTGAAAGTGTATCAATACCAATGGCGCTCACGCCTCGTTCCAGCAAGAGCTCTGCAGCATCAGCGGATACAGATGGGAACACATGGTTGTTATGGTATTGCAAAGGTGTATGCCAAAATTTGCTCCAGCCGGTTTTCACAAACACACATGAGCCGCCTGCGATCTTGCCATAGTTGCTTTCAAAATCCGCTATATCTTGAGCGCTTAAGGAATAGCGTTCGTGGCACTTATCCGATATATCAAGAACTACGCATGGCATGATCAATTCATTTACATCAAAATCATGGATGAATCTACTGCCAGGAATACAATGGCTTGGCGCATCCATATGCGTGCCGATCCCAGCATGCATTTTGACTTTCATAACGCGAAATTTATCTTCGCTCGTGCAATCAGAATAATCGATATGTACATCGTGATTAAACCCACACCCAGCATTCCAGGTAGGGATCGTGCTATCAAGTACGTGGGTTAAGTCGATAAGTTTATAGGGGAAAATCATAGAACTTGTTTCGATTGTATTTTTCATATTCATGATCAAATTACATGCTAAGTTGCATATTGTATAAATTAGCATAGGCTCCACCCAGAGCTATTAAATCAGCATGAGTGCCTTGCTCAACAATTCCACTATCAGTTAAGACTAAAATCCTTTGTGCATGCCTTACTGTTGACAAACGATGCGCAATAACAATGGTTGTACGGTTAGTCGCTAATTTTTCCAATGCATTTTGTACAGCTTTTTCACTTTCATTATCCAGAGAACTGGTTGCTTCATCGAAAATAATGATAGATGGATTTTTTAAGAAAACACGTGCAATACTTAATCTTTGCTTCTGTCCTCCTGACAACTTGACTCCCCTTTGTCCGATATCTGTGTCGTATCCATTATGTAGCGCCATAATAAAATCATGCGCATTTGCTTGTTTTGCGGCTTCAATGATTTCTTCATTACTTGCGTTTGGCCTACCATAGCGAATGTTTTCTAGCACTGTCCCTGCAAAAAGATAAGTATCTTGTTGCACAATGCCTATATTTTTTCTTAATGATCTTTTAGTAATATGCTTAATGTTGTTACCGTCTATCAGAATTTCACCATTGTTAGCTTCATAAAATCTAGGGATCAAGGAACATAAAGTTGTTTTTCCGACGCCTGAAGACCCAACTAAAGCAATATATTCACCAGATTGAATGTTAAGAGATAAATTATTCAATACATGATTGTAATCTTCCTTATATTTGAAGCTTACATTTTTAAACTCTATATTTCCCTGAACATTCGTTAACTCTCTAGCATTAGGGCTATCTTTTATATCAGGCTCCACCTCTAAAATTTCCATAAATCTTTCAAAGCCAGTTAGCCCTTCTTGATACAACCGGATAAAATTGCCAAGCCTTTTTATTGGCTCGATCAGTATGCCAATATAAAGTAGAAATGTTAGTAAATCAGCCAAATCTAAAGTTTTCATTACAATGCTGGCAGCACCGAATATAACAACAACAATCATCATAAGATGCGTGAATGTTTCCAGGCCACTATAAAAATAAGCCTCACTCTTATATCCATCTTTTCTACTGTTTATAAATGCCTGGTTTGCGAATGAAAATTTATTCTTTTCAATTTCTTCATTAGTAAATGATTTAACAACCCTAATACCAGAAAGAGAGTCCTCTACTTGGACATTAATATTGCCAATCTTGTCTCTACTTTTTCTTAAGGCAGCATGCATTTTATTGCTAAAGTAATACCCGTATACCCCCATAATTGGAAGAAAACTCAGTGCAACTAATGCTAATTTAAAGTTAATACAGAGCAGAATAATAAATGCGCCAATAAAATTTAGCACAGATATAACAATATCCTCGGGGCCATGGTGGTACAATTCTGAAATATCAAAAGAATCATTTGAGATTCTAGTCATTAATTCGCCAGTTCTATGCTCATCATAAAAATTGAAAGAAAGCTTTTGATAATGCTCAAATAATTCATTACGCATATCACCTTCCATCAAAGCGCCCATTATATGCCCCTTATAACTCACAAATGCTTCACATATTGTGTAAATCGCAAGTAGAGTAAGCATTAGTCCGCCCATGAAATAAATATCATTCAGAGCATTTGGATTTTCAACTTCCAGTAAATTTTTGGTGATATATCTGACGCAGAATGGCAGTGCAAGCGTAATTATCGAAACAATAGCAGCACAAGCCATATCAGCATAAAACAACCTCATATAAGGCTTGTAATATGAAAAAAATTTCTTTATTCGTTTGTTCATAACCCCTCTCACCTCAATTTCTTCGTAAACCACAGCACCAAGTCATCATCAAGCGGATAGCTATTGCCAGGTATTGCTGGTTGGTAATTGTATGTAACGCCTTTTCCATCAGGGATATATCCACGTTTCACATAAAGTCTTTGAGCTGCTCCATATCCGCCATCTGCACCTGCATATAGGCCAACCCCGATGCCCACAACTTCGCTTTTTGTTGCAGCGGCTTTTTCCGCCGTATCAAGCAGCAAAGAGCCTATGCCCATTTTTCGATAGGCCGGCAATACGTTTAAATCCATAATCTCTGGGATATTTTGCTCATTAAATGACGGATACTGTGATTGCCATTTCAAGGTTACATAACCAGCAAATTGATTATGGACGTGAGCTATCCAAACCAGTCGCTCGCCTGCATCTTGTTCCATCAAATATTCCTCGAAAAGCGATGGTGGTTTATTCCAGCCGATTTGGTTAAAGGCGTCAGATATAAGTGGGATATGATCTGATGATAGTAATTCACAAGTTACAAAGCATTTCTCCATAAGGAAATTTGTTAGTTCTATATCACGAATTCCCACCGTTTGTTGCTTTATCACTTGAAATCCTTTGCTAACAAAAAATGGTCTGGCAGTAATACTGACTTCTGCATAAATTCGGGGCAATAATTTTTCTCTCGCTTCCATCTCAATTTCACCCATAAGGGCCGTGCCAACTCCAGCACCTTGAAATTCATGATGGACATAAAAGCAATCGATATGGCCATTTGGCTCAAACTCTGCAAAACCAACTATCGTACCATCTATTGTTGCAACAAAAGGATTCAGCTTTGCATATTTTTCTTGCCAAACAGCATAGTTATCATAGTATGGGGCCCATGCATTAAGCTGCTCTTTAGTATAATCCTTGGCATTGACTGTATGTACAGTGTTGTAAAAAATACTAGCAATATGTTTGGCATCCCCATCTTGATAGCATCGCACTTGAACCTTTCTTCTTTCATTCATTTTGTTTAATTCTCCCAAAATATGACTTATAAGTTCGCGAATATCAGCGCATCGATGCGGATGGTCTTTAGAGTCCGATCGTTTAAGAAGGTCAAGCAACGAAGATAAATTTAATAAATGTGCAGTTGTGCGCCAATCGGGAGGCAATTTGATACCATTTCTTTGCAAGGCATCTATAAATGAGTTCTGGAATTCGGGCGGCATTTTATGGGCGTATCTGAGCATGTTAGCCACATCCCAAAGGTAAGACCCAGAAAAAGCAAATTCCCAGTCCAAAATGCCGGTCACAACCCAAGAGCCGTTAATTTCATCTACCAAAATATTGGCCGGATCAAAGTCACCATGAACAAGATGCTTGCCATCGTCAGCGGGCAATAAAGATGCGTTATGCTCTATCGCTTTTTGAATTCCCGAAATGACCTCAGGCGATAGCACGGATAATACGGGTTTGTCATTCAAGCAGCCTTGTGCAAAATTTATGATATCGGAGGATTCGTATGGGACCACCTCAAACTCTTTATTCAAGAAGCCAGATTTTGGAAAGTCATAAGCTGCGATTTTTGAGAGAATCATACCCACGTCACTCATGATTGCACTCAGATCATGCGGTGCGCACTTAAGTAAAAGATCTCGAAGAGATATGCCAGGCATAAACTCTGTAATGGCAAAATGATGCCCTTCAAGTTCGCCTATATAATGTGTTAGTGGTGTCGGCACAGTTTCTTTGATTAATGCGGCTAATTTTTGTTCTCGGTCAGCAGCATCTTGATCACGTAAATAAATGCGCAAAATCAACGGCTGGTTTTGATTTTTCAGCTGAATTTTAATGTTGAGATTAGCACATCCACCAGCAATCAATTCACTTGAGGTAAGTTTTTTATCAGGATAAGCAAGGCGGATCATTTTCTCTACCATGCCTTCTGGCAGCTGGTATGCGACACTTGTTTTCTCCCAATCAACCTTAAACATTACAAGCTCCGCTTTAAAAAGATGCAGCTGGAATTTTGCGTATAGCCCGGCCTTTCAAAATCACTTACGTATCCTAACTTTTCATAAAATGATTTAGCTCCCTGAAAGCTCATCGTGGCAACGGTGGCCATAGAACATCCTGACTTGCGGCCGAAGTCATGGACCGCTTCCATCAATTGATGTCCTAAACCATTCTTACGATGATTGGGATGTACCCATAATTGATCGGTATAAATACTGCCGAAAATCACACTGCCATTGCATCCCGCAATAATTTTATTCTTCTCATCTCGAAAAAAAAATGCGAAAGGATGAGCTTCGCCGAATTCAGGTGTCTCTTGATTGATTTTTTGGGTTAGAAAATCGATATCTTCGCTTGCTGGGGTAGATGTGTATTGAATATTTACTGAAGATTTCATACTTCATTCTCCGTTTTTTCATCACCCAAAAAGCCGCCAACTTGTGCATCCCATAGGGTTTTATAAAGCCCTGCTTTTGCAAGAAGTTCACTGTGAGTGCCGTCTTCTATAATCTTGCCTTTATCAAAAACCAGAATTCGATCCATATGAAGTAAGGTCGATAAGCGGTGAGCAATGACGATTGTGGTTTTGTTTTGCATCAGCTCCCACAAAGATTCTTGGATCAAGCTTTCAGTAACAGAATCAAGTTGGCTCGTTGCTTCATCAAGGATAAGGATTGGTGCATTTTTGAGAATTGCTCTGGCTATGGCTATGCGTTGGCGCTGGCCACCGGAAAGTTTTACACCTCGTTCTCCAACGAGTGAGTCATAACCTTGCGGTAACGTCGAAATAAACTCATGAGCGTGGGCTTTTTTAGCAGCTTCGATCACTTCTTCATCGGTGCTATCTGCTCGGCCGTAACGAATATTTTCCATCAAGCTTCTGTGAAACAATGATGGATCTTGCGGAATCATAGCGATGTTTTCTCGTAAAGAATCTTGGGTTACATCCCTAATATCATGACCATCTATTAAAATAGCGCCATCTGTTACATCATAAAGCCTGAGAATCAAATTGACGAAAGTAGACTTGCCGCCTCCTGAATAACCAACAAGTCCAACTTTTTGACCGGCTTTAATTTCGATGGATTTATTCTGGAAAAGTGGTTCAGTGCCCTTGTAATGGAATTTGATTTGATCAAAGGTTATTTTTCCTTGTATGCAATTCAAAGTGCTAGCGTTTGGTTTATCTGAATGCGTAATTTCGCTTGTTTCTAGCAAAGCTATCGCTTGATCCACTGCACCCCAATTAGCTATAAAATCTCTGAGCATATGAGAGAGTTGATAAAGAGTATTAATGATGTTGAAGTTGGTCATAATCACCAGCGCAAAATCACCCGGACTAACAACCCCTTTTTGATAACCAAATATTAGTGCACTTAGGAAAGCAAGTGCGTAAAGCGACGTGAGAATCCCAAGAAAACCATACAACCAGGTGTGATAAAAACCGCCTTTTTCAGCTATATCAACAAAAGGTTTTTGCAGTTTGAAAAATCGCCCTTGTTCAAAAGTTCTGGCGGCAAAAAGTTTCACGCTCATCATATTGCCAAGATAGTCTGCAGCCAGGCCAATTATTTTAGACTTTTCCTCAGCATACTCCTTATTGAGCCGCATGCTTTTTTTCATCGAAACCATGGTAATCACAAAAAATAATAGAACCCAAGCTCCCATACTTAGGGCAAAAATAGGTGCAACTGAGGCAAGCAGCCCTAATGAGATCAGTATTAACAGTATGAAATACATAAATTGGTTAATGATCGTGAAGATCAGATGCGGCAAGTGTTGAAATGCATCATTTATTTTCGATGTCAAAGAACCAGAAAGCTGGTTTTGAAAAAAGCTATATGGATATTCATATAGCTTTGTCATAAAGTGTTCCGCTACATTTAATCGAAACTTAGCTGTATATTTTGTGATGCAATAGTCGCTCATCGTCCATACACTCACCAACATAAATTGAAGTAAGGCATAGAATGTGAATACAACCCATAGATTTCCTTGCTCAACTCCCGAGACAATATCAATAAATAGCTTAACTAAAAGCGGCTTTAAGGTATTATCCACGGTGATCAAGCACATCGCTAAAAAAATGCCAAACACATACTTTTTATAGGGCCCTATATTTGCGATGATGAATTTAAGTACGCGCATGAAATTATTATGACCCCCAGGATGTTCCAAAAGATTTGCCACCATCAACGGTAATGCATGCTCCTGTTATATAAGACGAATGCGCATTTGATGCGAGCAACAACAAAGCGCCATCCAAATCTTGTGGAGTTGCAACAAACCCCATAGGGATCTGCTCAGCAAACTCTTGTCGTTGTTGATCATTAGCCAATTTGTGATCTGTCATAGGAGTATGAAAAAGACCTGGGGCTATAGAATTAATTCTGATTTTATGCCTTGATAACTCGGTCACCAAAGATTTTGCAATATGAATCACAGCCGCTTTAGAGGTTGCATAAGCCGTTGCTTCTTTATAAGGAAAAGCATCTCCGTTTATGCTGGCAATATTAACAATTGACCCATGAATGCCATGGTTCTTCATGTGATTTGCCACTGCCTTAGTGACGTACCACACGCCCATCAGGTTCGTTTGAACAATCGACTCAAAATTATCATTATCATCTTCTTCAAAAATAGGAGTAAGAATAGCAATCCCAGCGTTATTAACGCAGATATCAATCTTCTCTTCGGCTTTCTCTAATTCAGCAAAACAACTTTTTACAGATTGTTTGTCTGATACATCCATTTGGATGGCCCTAGCGTTATTAAGCTCAGCAGCTAAGTTGTTCAACTTAGCAATCCTTCGAGCGGCCAATATCACACGTGCGCCTGCACCAGATAGAGAGCGGGCAAATTGTTCCCCAAGGCCACTGGAAGCCCCGGTGATTAATGCTGTTTTACCTTTTAGATCAAATAGTTGCATGTTCAATTTTCCGTCAGATGACAAAATTATGAGATTCCCACAGCTTTATCTTGACATAAAACTATATTTTGTGCAACTATAATATGTGTAATCATGTTATGATTAAGCTCTTTTTTAAAAACAACCCATTTTATGGAGAGAAATACATGTCAGATAACGCCACAAAAGACTACCCAATCCCTGTGCTAGAGGGCCCAAGTTTTACTTTTGCTCAGGCCTATTTTACGTGGAAGCGCATCACAGACAGAGCCTTGGAGGCGGTTGGCCTAACGCATACGCAGTATGTCTTTATGGGGACGCTATTTGAGCTGGAAAAGCATCAAGACAAGGCGACACAAAATGATTTGGCGAGGCTAACCAATTCTGATGTCACCATGACATCGCAAATCCTACGCACCTTACAAAAACGTGGGCTTGTTTTGCGTGAACAAATAGAGGGAGATGAGCGTGCAAAATATTCCAGCCTATCACCTGCTGGTAAGAAGCTCGTCAAAAAAGCCGCTGAAATTATGAAAACAAATGAGAAAGAGTATTTTGCTCCAGTAGAAAAAGATATGGAGCAATTTTTAACTTACCTGAAGGTCTTAACACGCGTCAAAGAGATTAACCTGCTATGAAAATCACTTTTGTTCCCTTAGCTGAATCACATTTTCCTTTACTGCTAAAGTGGCTGGAGACGCCGCACGTCAAAAAATGGTGGGATCAGGATGTGACGTATACGCTGGATTTGGTGCGTGAAAAATATAGCTCATACATCAAGGGCTATAAGCTCGTGGATGGGCAGCAGAAACCTATTCAAGGCTTTATTATCCATAACAATCAAGACCCAGTTGGATACATTCAGATTTATAATGCATACGATTTTCCTAGAAGTAAGTCACTCTTAGGTTTACCGGAAAACTTGGGTGCATTTGATATCTTCATTGGCGAAGCAGCCGCCTTGCAACAAGGGTTAGGCTCAAAAGCAATTTTAGAATTCCTTAAATTACACGGCAATCCGTACACCCACATTTTTGCAGATCCAGATATTAATAATCTTTCTGCCATTAAATGCTATGCAAAAGCGGGATTCAAAAGGGTTTCAGAACAGCAAGATACTGGAGAGGTGTGGATGATAAAGGATTTATCCTTAAGAAACGACCCGTTACCAACCATCCAAAAGCTTATTAAAGAACGCTATCCTGATGCTAAAGCCATATTCTGGGCAGGATCAGTTTCAGTTAATCAGGGAACAAGTGCATCCGATCTAGATCTTGTGATTGTTTTTGAAGAAGTAGCCCACGCTTATCGAGAAGCCTTTATTTACGACGGTTGGCCAATTGATGCATTTATTCATGATCTTGATACCTTGCGGTATTTTTTTGAAGAATCAAGAACCGGAAATGGCATTTCTGGCCTCTGCTATATGATTTTGAATGGACGTGAGGTAACCAACCCCAGCGCTTTTTCAAAAAATATTAAAATACTTGCGCAAGAAGTTTTGAATGCAGGGCCAGCTATTTGGGACCAAGAACAAATCAACAAAGAACGATTTTTAATTACCGATGTTCTGGATGATATTAAATATCCAGCCGGGCGCGATGAGCAGATTGCATCCGCTGCGTGGTTGCTTGAAGCTCTGGGGCAATTTTATTTTAGAAGCCAAAATAAGTGGTGCGCCAGCGGTAAATCAGTCATCCGTTATCTTAAAAGCGACAATCCCGATCTTGCTTTAGAATTCATGCAAGCCTTTCAAGGCCTCTTCCAAACGGGTAATTCTGCTGCATTAGAATTATTAGTAAAGAAAATTCTAGACCCTTATGGTGGATTATTTTGGAATGGATTCAGGTCAGATGCCCCAAAAGAATCAAGGATAAACGAGGCTGGCATCTTGCCAAAATCGATTGAAGCGTTAGAGCGGTCCCTTTTAGACTCTTCTGTCAGACAATCCACCGAGCAATTAAATAAACTAATCGCAGATGATTTTCTTGAGTTTGGAAGTTCCGGCAAGGTCTACAACAAGCAGGATTGTATCAAACCAGATGAAACCTCAAGAAAATTTGTGGTCAGCGACTTCAAGATTAAGGAATTATCCAAGGACGTGACGCTAGCAACATAAAAAACAACAGAAGATGGCATTGCTTCGCTGCGATCTTCAATTTGGCAGCGATATGGTGATGAGTGGAAAATGATATTTCATCAAGGCACAAAATGTGAGGTTGAAGATGAGCACGAAGAATAATATCCACGTTTTGAGTCGAGGCGTGATAATAGATCAAGACCATATTTTGCTTTGTAAAACACTTGACCTGCCAATCAGTTTTTATTTTCTCCCAGGGGGTCATGTTGAGCATGGTGAATCGGTTGAAACATCGCTCCTTCGTGAATTAATAGAAGAAACTGGAGCTCATTGCAAAATCAAGAGATTTTTAGGATGTTTAGAATACAGCTTCGAACCTGGTCATAGCAGTATCTGTCACAACCATGAATATAATTTTATTTTTGAGGCTGAATCGGAATCTTTGAAAAGCAATCATAAAATTCCCCAGCTTGAAACTCATATTGAATTAATCTGGATGCCGTTGCCTCAATTATCTGAAATTGATTTTAGAGCTGAGCCCCTGCGAGAGCTTGTGCCACACTGGTTAAAATATCCAGCTTCAGATGTATTTAGGAGCGTGATGATATGACACAACCAACAACAATCATCTATTTAACCGGAAAGCCTGGTGTCGGCAAATACACCATCGCTAAGGCATTAGCTGCAAAGTATGGTTTTATCGTGTGCGA
>JBIKMG010000072.1:0-5899 GCA_044359385.1 Coxiellaceae bacterium | reverse complement strand
CAACGGTTGATTTTTCTAAATTTGGTCCCATAGAAAAAAAATCATTGTCAAAAATACAGAAATTATCAGGAAAAAATCTGCATCGTAACTGGGTTAGTATTCCGCACGTTACTCAGTTTATCGAAGCCGATATCACTGAAATGGAAGCCTTTCGTCAGTCAGAAAATAATGTGTTGATCAAACAAGGGTTGCGTTTAACGCCATTGGTTTTTTTAATGAAAGCAGTCGTTGCTGCGTTAAAAGAGTTCCCCCACTTTAATTCATCCTTGGCTTCTTCAGGTGAAGAGTTAATCCTGAAAAACTATTTTCACCTGGGTGTGGCAGTAGACACGGAAAACGGTTTGGTTGTCCCGGTTATTCGTGATGTGGATAAAAAAGGGTTAATGGAGTTGTCACAAGAGCTAGCTGCAATCAGCCATAAAGCCCGTGAAATAGGCTTATCGATCGCTGAAATGCAGGGGGGGTGTTTTACTATTTCGAGCTTAGGTGGGATTGGTGGAACAGCATTTACGCCGATTATCAATGCGCCAGAGGTGGCGATCTTGGGCGTTTCTCGAACACAAGAAAAACCGATTTGGACAAATGGGCAATGGGTTCCACGTTTAATGTTGCCCTTATCGTTGTCTTATGATCATCGGGTTATTGATGGCGCAGCAGGAGCGCGCTTTGCAACGTATCTTGCAGCTTGTTTGCAAGATTTGCGTAAATTATTAATGTAACAAGAGGTAATAAAATGGCAAAAAATAAAAGTGTTGTTGTGATTGGAAGTGGGCCGTCTGGGTATGCTGCGGCTTTTCGTGCATCAGATTTAGGTTTAGATGTGACGCTGATTGAGCGATATAAAACCTTGGGTGGGGTCTGCTTAAATGTGGGATGTATTCCATCAAAAGCATTGTTGCATGCTGCCAAAGTCATTCAGGATAGTCAGGATATGCAGCCTCATGGAATTAGTTTTGGTGAGCCAACCATTGATATAGATCGATTACGTGGCTGGAAAGAAGGGGTCATTCAGAAGTTGACGGGTGGTTTGTCACTCATGGCAAAGCAGCGTAAGGTGACTGTTATTCAAGGATTAGCAGAGTTTACAGGTCCAAATGAATTGAAAGTCACGCATGAGGGCCAGTCAGAAATGATTGCTTTTGAAAATGCGATTATTGCGGTAGGGTCACAGCCGGTTAAATTACCCTTTATTCCAGTTGATTCTCGTATCGTGGATTCAACGGGTGCGCTTGAATTACAAGATGTTCAAGGTGACCTACTGGTTTTGGGTGGTGGTATTATTGGTATGGAAATGGCAACGGTATACCATGCGCTGGGTATGAATGTCAGTGTTGTTGAAATGCAGGCCCAATTGGTCCCGGGTGCTGATGCGGATGTGGTGAAGCCTTTATACAAACGTATGGAGAAATTGCTCAGTAAAATTTATTTGGAAACAAGTGTGACAGCAGTCGAAGCTAAAAAAGAAGGGTTATACGTCACTTTCTCGGGTAAAAATGCACCAGATAAGTCCGTTCGTTACGACAAAATTTTAGTGGCTGTCGGGCGACGTCCCAATGGCGCGCTAATAGCAGCGGATAAAGCCGGTGTAACTGTCGATGCACGAGGTTTTATTCCCGTTGATAAATACATGCGAACGAATGTTGCGCATATTTATGCGATTGGTGATGTGGTTGGTAACCCCATGTTGGCGCATAAAGGCGCGCATGAAGGTCGCTTGGCTGCTGAAATTTTATCGGGTTTGCCGCATGAAAATGATCATCGTTGTATTCCATCGGTTGCGTATACGGATCCTGAAGTGGCCTGGGTGGGTTTAACGGAAAATGAAGCAAAAGAGAAAGGAATTGTTTACAAAAAAGGTGTTTTCCCCTGGATGGCGAGTGGTCGAGCAATTTCCATTGATCGAACAGAAGGTCTGACTAAATTGATTATCGCTGAAAATGGTCGTGTTTTAGGTGCTGGTATTGTCGGTGTTGGTGCAGGTGAGTTAATCGGTGAAATAGCGTTGGCAATTGAAATGGGTGCGGATGTAGAAGATGTCGCATTAACGATTCATCCACATCCCTCCTTGTCAGAAAGTGTCATGTTAGCTGCTGAGATATGTGAAGGAACCATTACGGATCTCTATATGCCAAAGAAAAAAGAGAACGAGTCATAAAGCTAGCTCAAGTGTCGGATAACGAGAAGCACATCCCTTTTGAGGGAATCTGACTTATTCAGTCGTTTTTTTCGCAAGTAGCAGATACTGGTTATGTAGCGTATTAACGCTTGTAGCCAGATCGTTGAGAGAGCCGGTGTTTTCAACAATATCATCGGCCAACTGAAGCCTTTTTTCTCGAGAGGCTTGTGTTAGAAAAATTTTTTTTATTTCAGCATCACTCAACCCATCGCGTTTTTTTACGCGCATTGCCCGTGATTGATGGCAGCTATCAATAACAAGAACTCGATTCATCCAAGGTTTTTTTCCTGTTTCAGCCAGTAGAGGAATTTCAACTAGGCAGTAAGGAGCATCGAGTTCGCTTATTTTGAACACGATCTGCTCCAGGATGAGTGGATGCAAATAGTGTTCGAGCCAAATGCGTTCCTCGGGCTTGGAAAAAATAATCTGACGCAAGGCTTCGCGATTGATTTGACCGTTTTTGTGAAGAATCACTGCACCAAAATGGTTGTAGATAGTGGAGTAGGCAGCGCCTTCTGGGTTAATTAGCTCATGAGCAATGTTATCGGCATCTATAGACGGGATCTCTTTTTGTCTAAATAGTTGGGAAACGGTTGTTTTTCCACTACCCATTGCGCCAGTGATAACAACAGTGAACATGGTTTCCTCCTTCGCACTTAGACTCATTATGAGGGATCAGCCAACAGGTGAGTTATTAAGTTAAGATAAAGTGGTTGATTAGCCAGGAAAATCTCGGTTCAAAATTAATCCAAGCAAAGCCAACGATACAAAGAAAAGGCCCAAAGGGGAGCATACTATCGAGAGAGACTTTTTTTTGAAGCAATAACGGTACAGCCGTGATTAAGCTGATAAGAGCTGCCAATACATAACAACCCACAGAGCCAGTGAGCCCAACCCAGGCACCAATGGCGGCCAAGCATTTAAAATCACCATGTCCCATTCCAGGTTTCTTGCGTAGCCAAAGAAATAGGCGATTGATAACCCAAGGAATAACATAACCACCGGTCGCTCCGAAAATAGCGGCTCTTGGATTGCTGGAGATGATCAGACCTAACCAGAGTAGGCCAAACGTCAATATATCCGGAAGAAGCCGTGTGTTGTAATCGATAAAAGCAAGGGCGATGAAGAAATACAGGGTGATTAGCGGTGCAACCAGTTTAAAACCGATGCCCCAATAGAGCAGACAACTCACCGTTAAAATAGCGGAGATCCATTCAATCAGTGCGTATTGACCCCCTATTTTTTTTTGGCAAAAGCCACAACGCCCACGCAGCCATAAAAAGCTAATCAGCGGGATATTATGCCAAATGAGTAATTGTTGATGGCATTGTGAACAATGAGATCGTGGCAGGGCTAGGTTGAATCTCGGGGAGGGATCGAGTGGTTGACCTGTTAATTCAATGCAGTCATTTTTCCAGTCTCTTATTAGCATCTGGGGTAGTCGGGTAACAACAACCGTCAAGAAACTACCGATACAGGCACCGAAAATAAAACCCAACACAATCCAAAAGGTAAGCGGTAGTTGTCCAAGCATTTGTATTCTCCTTCTAATGAGGAAAGCATAACAGATGACGTTAGCATTGTCGTAGTCACCAATGACTAATCAGAATAAGCAGATCTAAATGGGAATAAAAGCAGTCAGCTGCAATAGGTTATAGGATGTTCAGAATGAAAATCAATGTTGCAGAGAGTGTTGGTTGAAACGGTTTTTTCTGATCCCCTTAAAAGAGGGTAATAAAATAACGTACGTTGTTTTTTTTGAAATTAAAATGCGATGACTTTAACCATGAAAAGATCGAATATTGCTAGAATTAGAAAAGTTTGGTAGCATCAGTTAATAAGTCAATAGATAAATAAGGGGTTGATATGAGTAGGCAGTTTTTAATGAGTTTGAATGCGTTGACAAACCCAACAAGAATCCAACAAGGCTCGTTTCATTTCGAAGCAAGATATAAAACACATGACGATAGCGATGTTTATTATGTTAAGAGTCGATCAGCCTTCTGTTATATACATCTAGAACCTCAAGGAAGCCGTAGGCTCAATAGCGAAGAAGCCTTGTCTACACTTGAAAAGAGTATCAAAGGAAGTTTTAATCCAAATTTTTTATCGGCCCTATTCGATAAACTTTTGCAAGAAACCCATTCACTAATCGATGATAGCGAAAAAGGCTGGATAAACAAAGAAATCAATTATAAATGCGCTGTGCATTCCGTAAACGACGGAAATATTTTCAGGGGCGAAAAACCTCAAGAGGAAGCTCAGTTAGCGGCTAATGAAGCGCTTAAAAAAATGAGTAAAAAATTAGACAAAAGCAAATCCCCACGCACGTATTTTGAGGAGCTGCTGACTGAAGTTTGTAATAAAATCTGCAGAAATGAAAACGCGAGACAAGCGATGGATAAAGCGCTGTTTGCATATACGTCGGAGAATAACGGATCCATTTGGCATGAAATCATCCCCAAACTAGCAGACAACAATGTTTCAAGGATTCAGTCTTTTATAGAATATTTATCTGGGAATGAGGGGCTTCACCATGTGTATCGGGAGTCATTAAAACGCCGTGATAACGTAGGCAATAACCTAATGCACATAGCTGCAGCAGAGGGGAAACTCCAGCTGCTAATAAATTTATTGGCCCGAATGAAATTCATAAACCAAGATTGGATTCAAGCCAGACTATGCGAAGCCAATGGACAGGGTCTCACTCCATGGCATGTGATGATTCAAAAAAAATGCGAAGAAACACTCTTTTTTTCAGAATCAGAATTACAACCAGATAAAAGTGTATTGGATTCAAAAATTCCAGATTCGACACAAGATTTACAGGGTTTTAGCCTACGATATGCAACTCGATCAATGCAAGCGAGAGTGGATCAATGGGTTCAGGCAGACGAAGCTAGCTTAGCATCGGAATTAGTGAGGCAAGCTATTCCAGTAGACGATGAAGAAAAAAAACCGAAGAAAACCCGATTAAATCCTGAAAGCCTTGTTGCTGCAGCGATCAGTGGAGACGAAAGTCGGGTTAAAGAAATAATCAAAGCTAACGAAGCGTTTTTAATTCCTGCTATATGTGAACATCAATTATTACAAGTCGCGTCGAAACAAGATAACCGACTCGTACTGGCAACTGTTATGGCAGCCATGAGAAGGGATACGTTCATTGAAACAGGGAGAAATTGTGTTTTTCATTCGTTACCGCCACAGTTTCAGTCACAAAAACGTTTCACTGTGCCATTGCTTTTTGGGCGTTTGATTCGAGAATTAAACGATCCTCGATATAAAAAACACCTAAAGGCGAAGGCATCACGTGTAGAAGAATTGAAAAACTTGCTCAGTCATTATAGCGATTCTAAAACGGCCCAGCCAACCACGCCAAAAAACGTTTTCAAATTAACGAATCCGCTTATCTTTACGAAATTTAAAGCACTGGGTATCATGCTTGGCTTCGCCTTAAATGGAATGACTACGTACCAGGAAAAACGGGATAATTTAGCTGGATTTATGTTAAGTCAGCTAAGTAGCCTATCGAATCCCATTCAAACTGCAACAGTCGTTGATGACCCAGAACAAGATAAATGGTCGTCGGATCAACAAGCAAGTTTCGGTGGTGGCGGTGCTGCAGCAGCAAGTTATTAGCGCCTCACCGAATCATGCGGCGTATTTACGGGGATACCATTTTTTGAGCGTGTGGTGTCTATGCATGTCTCACATCGGTCCTGC
>JBIKMG010000034.1:0-21000 GCA_044359385.1 Coxiellaceae bacterium | reverse complement strand
ATACAATTCCTTCGTACATTGATGACGTGACATTCTATCAATCCATCGATTATTTGACAGGGCCCCATTCTATATCAATTCACCAAAGTGCGAAACTCCTGAATTCGTCAAAAACAGGCATCACTGCATTAGCAACCTGTTCGCACTGATCGAACAGAGTAGAAGCACTAATAACATGGCCAAAAATATGGGCTAAGTTTCCTTGATGGTAATACGGAACTCCGCTGAAAAACTTGTCAATTGCCATTAATGTACGTGCAGAATGACCATACATCTGAGTGCCATCACCATCTTCTAGTACAGACTCAGGCAAAGGTGCTTTATAAATTTGCTGGCAGGCATTGCAACGTAGCTGCTCCACAATATGCTGCTCTGCTTCAAATCGTGAATGTCCTGTTACGCGCAGCAACTTGCTGGGCTCATGTTTGTAAAGTTTGCCCACTTCACAGCCAGGGCAGCATTGCCCGCGCTGATAGTCTGTAATTTTATGGTAAACCACCACCGGGGGCTCAGAGGGGGTTTAGGTTTTCTTTTCTTGGTGCGATTATTTTTCTTGTCTAAATCTTTTTTAGCACTCTGGCGGCGCTCTGATTGTTGCACCATGCCTAATAACTTAGGCAATTTATGCAAAGTCAAATCGCTATTCTCTATTTTTTCTTGAAGCGTGGATAAGGTTGAAATCGCTAACAGCAGCATCTTCAAATCATCGACGCTCAGCGCTAAGTAAGGTATAACGCCCTTTACTTAAACGTTTTGTAGCAAGCCAGTAGCCATTTTCTTCATAACATAACACCCCCGAGAATCATGGTCAAAGAACTATTGATGAATACAAACAGATGCCCTGAGCGGGGGTTATGCTTGAGCTCCTGCTGACATAAAGCAATCAACGCATCCATTTGACGACGAAAATCGACAGGTAAAATCGCTAGAAATACCTTTGTCTGTGAAGTTAAATAGAGCATGTATTATTCTCCTGACTTAAAGTGGTAATGAAAACGGCAGCCGACTCTAAGTCACCTAGTCTGTGAAGTTAAATAGAGCATGGATTATTCTCCTGACTTAAAGTGGTAATGAAAACGGCAGCCGACTCTAAGTCACCTAGTCTGTGAAGTTAAATAGAGCATGGATTATTCTCCTGACTTAAAGTGGTAATGAAAACGGCAGCCGACTCTAAGTCACCTAACTCTACCTTGACTGTGATCCCCCTTGGCAAGGTCAGCTTCAAGACAAGTGGTACTTGATTGGATTGATGTGAATCGCATGGGCTATCAAGCATCATAGGGAAAAATGTCGGCGTACTAACAAACGGCTCTTTACGATGACGAATGGTCTTTTGCCACAGGCGCACGGTATGGATCTTTACACCAATAGCCTCACTGATTTCTTTGTGCGTACAGTGGTCAAGACATTTGACAGCTTGTTCTCTCAGTCTTGTATTGCTGTAACGTCTGCGCCCATCCGCAGAATGCTGTCCAAAAGATTGTTGTAGTCGCTCAAGAATAGGCTTCATCAGGATGCTCCGCATTAATTTGTAACACAGAAATATTTAATCAGATTAGCAGCCGAAAGTTGCGCAGTCTTGCCGTAAGGTTACTTTAGAAAAAGGTTTTTCGGGCGTGTGTTTTTTAGTGGGCTGATCTTTCGGTTTCTGTTGATGCGAAGAGGGGTTTCATTGGTTTCAAGTGAAATGTTTTTTCATCTGCAACCTCCCAAAAGCGTAACCAGGTTTCAGGTGCTGTCTTATTTAACAAAGCATCCTGATCTAAAAAATCATAAATTTCATCGTAAGATTTTGCTTCCGTTTGGGAAACCATTCGATGAATAACGCCTGGATGAAGGTCACTAGCGTGTTGCAAGCCTGTAGCTCCTAGTACATCTCTAAAGCTATTAACCGTTGCTGTATGAAAGTTACTAACGAGCTTTGCACGATAGTCTACATTTAGCGCCAATCGGAGTTTAGGGTCTTGCGTGGTGATACCCGTCGGGCAATGATTCGTGTGACAGCGACGAGATTGAACGCAGCCAAGCGCAAAGAGCATCCCACGTGCAGAGTTACAGATATCTGCGCCAAGCGATAGCTTGGTAACCAGATCAAATCCAGTAATTACTTTACCACTGGCGATGAGCCTTATTTTTTTTCGAAGACCGGTTCCACATAGCGCGCTATGAACAAAAATAAGGCCCTCCGTTAATGGAACTCCAATGTGATTGGTAAATTCAAAAGGTGCAGCACCGGTTCCTCCTTCGCTGCCGTCAATCGTGATAAAATCGGGTGCAATGCCGGTTTTCAAGATCGCTTTGCAAATGGATAAAAATTCGGTTCGGTTACCAACACAAAATTTAAATCCAATGGGTTTCCCATCACTTAAGTCGCGCAGTTGTTGAATAAATTGACATAGTTCAAGTGGTGTAGAAAAAGCACTATGGGCAGCAGGAGAGTCAACATCTCGACCAACGGGAACGCCACGCGCATCAGCAATTTCTTGCGTTACTTTGGCGGCAGGTAGGATAGCACCATGGGAGGGCTTTGCACCTTGTGAAATTTTAATTTCAATCATTTTGACTTGTTCGTGTGCTGCATTTTCTTTGAATTGCTTGGGGTCAAATCCCCCATCTTGAGCGCGGCAACCAAAATAACCGGTGCCAATTTGCCAAACAATATCCCCTCCTTCTCTTAGATGATGTTTGCTAAGCCCACCTTCGCCAGTGTTGTGATAAAAATGATTCGTCTTTGCAGCGCGATTAATGGCACGAATAGCTTCGGGGCTAATCGCACCATAACTCATCGCAGAACAGTTATAGATCGAGGCTTCGTAGGGTTTTTTACACGCATCCCCGCCAATCTGAATGCGAATGGATTCAGGCCCAGGTTTGCTCGGTGACATCGAGTGATTGACCCATTCGTAACCTTCAGCTTGAACATCGAGTAACGTCCCAAAAGGAGTCATTCCTACTTTGTTTTCTGAACGCATCTTTACGATATTGCGTTGCTCAGTACTAAAGGGACGGCCATCTTCCTCGGTTTCAATAAAATATTGTTGAATTTGTGGACGAATTTTTAGCAAAAGGTATCGCCAATGTCCCCATACGGGGTAGTTACGTAGAATATTATCTTTTTTTTGAAAAGAGTCACACATGCCCATCACAAAAGGTGGGATTAAGATAATCAAAAACCATAAAATGGGTAGCCAGACAAAAAAAGCAATCGCCGCAACAAAGATACCTGTTATGACGGAAGTGAGATAAAAAGCGTGTCTAGGGTTCATAATGACTTCCCAAAAAAATACATGCCATAAATTGTAGCATTAACAGCAATAAAAAAATCACCCCTCTTGCGTATAATAGGCAGGGGGGTATTTAATTATTTCTGTGTGCCAGTTGCCTTTTTCGGAATGAAAAATGAAGTGTCTAAATTTAGGGATACATAATAGATGTGTTGTGGTCTAAATTGATCGATGTACCAGGTCTTAATGACGTCTCAATAATTGTTGTATACCTAAAAAATAATCCTGCTTTTTTTCTGCCTCCATAAATGGAGTTATCTTTTCAAGCGGAATATCGTAATCTGCCAGGTAATGTGTGATTAAGCGTCTTGCTTGTATGCAGGCGAGAGATTCTTTATTTTCTAAATCAATCAGTTTGTCTAGATGGGCTATAAATAAGTCGAGCTGTTTTTCAAGTGTTGGCTTTGTAAATATTTTCCCATGAAGTTCATCGTTTACTTTTTTGCAAATCCAAGGTCGGCCAATAGCAGCTCTGGCAATCATGACACCATCTGCACCTGTTTTTTCAAGTAAGATTTTAGCGCTTTCCCCACAGAAAACATTACCATTAGCAATAACAGGGAAGGGTATGTTGTCAACAAAAAAACGGATATCATCATAAAATAAAGGGGATTCATATTCAGTCGTCCAATGGCGGCCATGTACGATGAGCGCATCGGGTTCTGCTTCGAGCAGCGCATCCAACACGCGAGGGTTATAGTGATCACCACTGTCTCCATCGGTTCGAATTTTAACGGTGACTGGGCAGCTGGCTTCTTTTTTAATAGCGAAAATAAGTTGCTTTAATAATTCAGGGTTAGAAAGAAGAGCGGAGCCACTTCCTTTGCTGCGTATTTTAGGCATTGGGCAGCCAACATTGAGATCAATGATACTGGCACCGTAATTTTGTGCTTCTACCGTTGCTTGTGACATCAAGTCCGGATTTGTCCCAGAGAGCTGAAAGCAAACAGGTCCTTCATCGGGAGAGATGTGATGGTAGCGTTGACTGCGGTCTGTTTTCTTTGCCAGCTGATGAGCAGAGAGCATTTCCGTGCATGCATAGGCTAGTCCGCCAAAGGACCAAGCTAAGCGGCGCATCGCACTACAACTAATTCCAGCTAAGGGGCTTTGAATAATAGCGCTATCAAAGTGTCGGGAGCCAATAGAAAGGGTCGTGGGTATCATGGTTAGTGTTATACGTTAATTTTATCGTTGTGTAAAGTTTGTCACATTATTGGTTTTTTTGAGTGATTTCTTTGCATTTTTTAGGTGAGTTGTTAAATAAGTGGTTTTATGTTGACTAGGAGCGTTGCTTGCTAGAGGCTGGTGGATTGACTCTCTACAATGGCTTAAATAGTATCATCTTGTCGTTAATAGAGGTTCAGCTGATTGGGCAAGGGCGTATGTTTACTAGGAATAATGATGTCAAAAATATTTAACCTGCTTTCTGATTTTAAGCCCACTCAGGCCCAAGAGGTGGCGATTGAGTCGTTGTGTGAAGGTTTGCGCGATGGTCTCTTGCATCAGACTTTGCTCGGTGTAACTGGCGCAGGTAAAACGTTCACCGTTGCCAATGTAATTGCCAGAGAAGGTCGGCCAACGCTCATTATGGCACACAATAAAACCTTAGCTGCTCAGTTTTATAGTGAGATGCGTGATTTTTTTCCGAAAAATGCGGTGGAGTACTTTGTATCTTATTACGATTACTATCAACCAGAAGCGTATGTACCTACCACAGATACGTTTATTGAAAAAGATGCTTCAGTGAACGCGCAAATTGAGCAAATGCGCTTATCCGCAACCAAAGCGATTATGGAGCGTCAGGATGTGATCATTGTTGCTACTGTGTCTGCAATTTATGGTTTGGGTGATCCTCAAACCTATTTTAAAATGGTGTTGCATTTATCAGTGGGTGAGCGAATGGATCAGCAGTTAATTCTAGAACGTTTGGCTGCTATGCAATATAAGCGTAATTCACTTGAGTTGGCTCGAGGCACTTGGCGAGTAAAGGGTGATATTATCGATATATTTCCAGCAGATTCTGAGCGCAATGCAATTCGACTCTCTTTGTTTGATGATGAAATTGAGAGAATTGTGGAGTTTGATCCGTTGACAGGAGAGCAGTTTTTAGAGATGCCTCGAGTGACTATTTTCCCCAAGACACACTATGTGACGCCTAAGGAAAAGGTCATTAAAATGATTGATACGATTAAAGAAGAGCTAAAGGATCGGTTAAAAGAGCTGAATGAAGCAAATAAGCTTGTAGAGGCACAGAGGCTTTCGCAGCGCACTTTGTATGATATTGAAATGATGGTTGAACTCGGTTATTGCTCAGGGATTGAAAACTATTCTGTCTACTTATCCGGTCGCCATCGAGGTGAGCCTCCGCCAACCTTGATGGACTATTTGCCAAAGGATGCCTTGCTCATAATCGATGAGTCACATGCGACTGTTCCACAGGTTCGAGGCATGTATTTTGGTGATCGCTCACGCAAGGAAACGTTGGTTGAGTATGGATTTAGATTGCCATCAGCGCTTGATAATCGTCCGTTAACATTTCAAGAATTTGAAAAAATTTCACCGCAAACTATTTTTGTTTCAGCAACACCAGGCACGTATGAAGCCGAACATGTGGATGACCCTGTTGAGTTATTGGTTCGCCCAACCGGGTTGCTTGATCCGGTTATAATCATTCGTCCAGTAGCTACACAGGTCGATGATTTGCTATCAGAAATCAAAAAAAGAGTTCTAAAAAAAGAGCGGGTATTGGTCACGACACTTACCAAACGTATGGCAGAAGATTTGACGCAATACTATGCAGAACAAGGAATTCGTGTGCGTTATTTGCATTCAGATGTTGCTACTGTTGAGCGTGTCGAGATTTTGCGTGATTTGCGCTTAGGAGCTTTTGATGTCTTAGTAGGAATTAACTTGTTAAGAGAAGGTTTGGATTTACCGGAAGTTTCTTTGGTTGGTATTTTAGATGCAGATAAAGAAGGTTTTTTACGTTCGGATCGAAGCCTGATTCAGACCATGGGTCGAGCAGCACGTCATGTTAACGGGCAAGCAATTCTCTATGCGGATAAAATAACAGGTTCGATGGATCGCGCGATAAAAGAAGCAGATAGGCGCAGAGCAATTCAACTGGCGTATAATAAAGAACATGGAATTACGCCCCGTTCTATCGAAAAAACAGTGCGTGATATACTCGATGGCTCTCGATCGCTAGTCGATAAATCAGCGTGTGTGGATGAAAAAAAATATGGTTTCGAATCCGCGGAGACGATTCAAAAAATGAAGCCTTGGGATTTGGTAAAGTACCTAAAAAAGCTGGAGAAAATGATGTATACTGCTGCGGATGAGTTGGATTTTGAAGCGGCAGCGCTGCATCGTGATCAGTTAGACGCGGTTAAGGCCTTAATGCTACTGGATAAGAGTTAGCTTGTGGAGAAAGTATGGAAATCCCCGGTGTATTTGAAATTATTCAGCGTTTTGGTTACTACGGTATTTTCCCCATCGTTTTTTTTGAAATGGGTCTGTTTTTTTGTTTTTTTCTTCCTGGGGATAGTTTATTATTGGCTGCTGGTGCCTTGGCTGCAAAAGGTATATTGAGTTTACCTGTTTTGTTATTGGGAATTTCAATTATTTCCGTTTTGGCTTATTGGCTGAATTATGCAATCGGTAATTTTTGTGGGCCATGGATACGTCGATTGCCCGATCGTTTTTTCTATAAACGAAAATACCTGACTAAAACCGAAGAATTCTATCAGAAATATGGTTCATGGGCGGTTGCTATTGGGCGATTTATGCCAATTTTGAGGACATTTTCGCCTTTGCTTGCGGGTATTGTTCGCATGCCCTGGTTTCGGTTCACCTGTATGAATGTTTTGGGTGGTTTAGTATGGGGGATGGGAGTTGTGTTAGTCGGTTATGGTTTAGCAACAGCTTCACCGGCTTTGTTGAATCATATGAATTGGCTCTTGATCGGAATTGTTGTGTTATCCATTTTGCCTGCGATTGTTGCGCTCCTTAGGTCCATGAAGAAATGCCTCATCGGTTCGACCCGTATAAAATAAAAAAAGAGTCAGGCCCAGAAAGGATATATTTGTTTTAATCAACCCACTTTAAGAGTCTACTTTCCTGAACGCTTTCGGTCACTTTCCTTGAGGTATTTCTTGCGCAGGCGAAGATTTTTTGGTGTGACTTCAACGAGTTCATCATCATTGACAAATGATAGGGCTTCTTCGAGGCTGAAACGAATGGGTGGTGTGAGGTTGATATTCTCATCTGTACCCGATGCGCGCATATTAGTTAACTGTTTACCTTTGGTGACGTTAACAACCAAATCGTTATCGCGTGTATGGATTCCAACTAGCATGCCTTCGTATACCTCTGTTTGAGGATCAATCAGCATTTGTCCGCGCGATTGCAAATTCCAAAGCGCGTAGCCAGCGGCTACACCATTCATATTGGAAATTAAAACGCCGCGAGTGCGATGTTTAAAATCACTGCTAGCTGTTTTTGCATAGTGGTCAAATACGTGATGTAAAATTCCGCTACCCGAGGTGAGTGTTAAAAAGCGCGAGTGAAAACCAATTAAGCCACGAGTTGGCACGAGAAAATTTAACCGAACGCGACCTTGAGAATCTGTCTCCATGTTTTGAAGTCTACCTTGACGAGAAGAGAGGGCTTCCATGATTACGCCTTGGTGTTGATCTTCGATATCCACCAAAACAGATTCAACGGGTTCTTGCTCTACGCCATCAATTATTTTGGTGATGACTTCTGGCCGAGAAACCGATAGTTCATAGCCTTCTCGACGCATAGTTTCAATTAAAATGGATAAGTGTAACTCGCCTCGACCAGATACCATGAACTTATCCGTATCTGTGCCTTTTTCGACTCGAAGAGCGACATTGGCAATCAGTTCTCGATCCAATCGATCGCTAATTTGACGTGAGGTTAAGTATTTTCCATCTTTTCCAGCAAAAGGTGAGGTATTCACGCCAAATGACATGCTTAAGGTAGGCTCGTCAATGCTCAAGGAGGGGAGAGCCTCGACACAGTCTGGGGAACAGATTGTATCTGAGATTCGCAGCTTATCAATGCCTGTAATAGCAACGATATCCCCTGCGCCAGCCGATTCAACTTCAATTCGTTCAAGTCCTAAAAAGCCCAAAACCTGCAAAATTTTTCCAGACCGAACCTTTCCATCGGAGTCAATTATTTTAACGAGTTCATTGCGCTTAATGCTGCCACGGGCAATCCGCCCTATTCCCAAGGCGCCGACATAGCTCGAATAATCAAGAGCCGATATTTGTAGTTGTAAGGGGCCATTAGGATCTACATCGGGTATGGGTACAGATTTAATAATTTGTTCAAAAAGCGGAGTCATGTTGTCGCTTTTTTCACTGAGGCTAGTCATCGCAAAGCCATTGAGTGCAGATGCATAAATAACGGGGAAGTCAAGTTGCTCATCCGTTGCATTAAGACTAACGAAGAGGTCAAAAACTTGGTCGACCACCCAATCAGGTCGTGCACCATCTCGGTCTATTTTGTTGATGACAACAATAGGTTTCAATCCATGATTAAACGCTTTTTGTGTCACAAATCGTGTTTGAGGCATAGGTCCATCAACAGCATCAACCAGCAAGACCACGGAGTCAACCATGGATAAAATTCGTTCGACTTCACCACCAAAGTCCGCGTGTCCCGGTGTATCGACGATGTTGATCCGATAACTGTTCCAGTCAATGGCCGTGTTTTTTGCGAGTATCGTAATCCCACGCTCTTTTTCTAAATCATTGGAATCCATTAATAGATCGCCACCCTCTCGCTCTGCGAGCGTGCCAGACTGACGAAGCAGTTTATCGACGAGCGTGGTTTTTCCGTGATCGACGTGAGCTACGATCGCAACATTGCGCATTTTTGAAATATCTCTCATTCTCTCAAATCCTCTGATATCAGCAGGCGACTATACCAAAGTGTTGATGGCTTGTCCCGTAGTAATTTGGGGTCCGGGGCTGTCTTCGCATCAGGTGGGTTGCCAATCATTTTCTGATTAAGTAGAGTCAAGCTCGGAATCATTAAGAAAGAATTAAGTCATGCAAGATTTTACCGTATTGATTGATTGGTGGACGATTTTTGAGTACAGTAGAGAAATATCCGAATAAATAGAGTAGCGATGAATATGCCCAGGCCTAATGACAAAAAATATCGAGATAACAACGTATCTAGTCAACAAGACAAAGTGGCAAGCGCATCTACTATCTGGATGAACATGGCCGCTGAAGATCAACTTCAACAGCTTAGAGCCTTGAGAGATAAACTCCGTGAGCGAAGGGAAGGAGATTCCTCCCATGATGCAGCGCTTATCCAGGAGTGCTCCGCCGTGGAGACAGCCTTAGACGATTTAATCGATAACTTACCGAATTTAGAAATGGATGACCGGGATGATCTCACGTATTCCCTAAGGGATGGCCCAAGTCAGGAGTCAGTTCAAAAGATTGAGACGCTTAAAATTATCTTGGGTGCAGTGGATATTGTGTTGAATTCATCAGACGAGTTGATGAATTTTGTCAATATACCACGAAAGCTCGTTGGGTTTATTAATTGGCTTCGACAGATTATTCACAAGATTTTGGGCGATGTCTTACCTTCGAATAATCTGCCTACGCGAAGTTATCAGAGCTTGAAACGATTGCGTGAGAATAGCTTTGGAAACAACCAAGACGAACTGTCTAAACGAGCCAAGCGATTTGATGATGCTGTTATTGCGTCTAATCACTTTAAGACTAAAGAAAGGGAAATCGATCAGGCAAAAGAGAAAAATAAATTTCAGATATTCGTGTTGGGTCCTGAATATCCAGATGTGAACGCTTTTTTGAATGCTAAAGAGCAATCCTATCGCGAAGCATTAAGCAATACCACTTCGATAGAAGAGACACACGATCAAGAACTAAGATCTCAAAAAGAACACGATATTTCAGAAGGCTTGAGTGAACAAATAGCGTTGCTAACACCAGAAAACGTATTCGCAGCCATTGATCGTTTGCGTAACCTAGATCCTGAAGAGTACAACTCCTACTACCAGGAAACCTTGGTATCTTTAACAGAAAAAGCAATTAAGAATAGTCTAGAAGGATTTAAGCAATCTTTGCTGACAGGATTAGAAACTCAGCAATACAATAGCTTACTCTCAAAATTTAAAAACGAGTTTAACCAATACAGTTTGAGTACAAAGTTCGACTCGGATCAGGCGGCATTGCGATATTTTCTTGAATCTATCGGACTGCCAATTCCTGACTGTCAAGCCGATAAAATGCAAGAAAATTTTTTTAATTTACTAATCCAGTTATCCGAAACAGGAAGAGCGCGACTCTTTAATAACGAGTCATTGTTCGATGTTGGGGATGAAGAAGAAAATTTTAAGACAAAACGAGTCAATAAACCAGGTCAAAATGAGACTGTTGCGAAGTCTTTCGTTCAAATCCTTGATTTGGCGATTGCAATGCGTCGGTGGCTCGTTGGGAAAGCTGATTTTTTTGAATCAATTAAAAAAAACACGCCCAAAAGAGCGAATCTATCTGACGGTACGGTGGATAATTTTTTAGTACTGCTAATAAAAAGAGAGCAACTAAAGGAGCCTGTACAGGGAGGGACGGTGCTCCAAGTTGATCAGCGTGTCGGCAAAAGCGTAGCTCGGACTATTTGTGACGGACTCAATGCGTTAATTAGTCAATTCGGTAAAAAGTTGGATCAGAAAAGCGTTGATTTGCGGCTTGAAGATCATCAACGTTTTATTACTATGAATGACAATCGAAAAAGGATCCTTTACAGCGAAGGGTTGTTCGACGCGCGCTCTTTATTGAGTCAATTACCTCAGGCTTGTTTTTCGCTTGACGATTTTCTTAGTAAATTGAGGGCCTATATTCAATTATATAACACCTCTTTGTCTGAAGTTATTCCTTTTCTAGAGGCGTCTTTGGGGATTACTAAAGAATCTTTTCTAGGAAATCTCCGTCTTTTAGCGTATTTTAAAAGTATCGAAAAAAACAACGACAGCAAAGAAGAAGCTTTGGTGTTAGAGGCTGTTCGAGACAGGGCGTTGTGGAACCAAAGGCTATTAAACCAACACTTGGTTAATTCCCGATTAGGCTTCGTTTGGCCAACAGCGGTTAGCCCAGGCACTGAGATAGACGCTATAATCAGGACTCTGATTAATGCCACAGAGTTGCCCTTAAACGATCGAATGAATAACGTTTTAATGCTTCGCGAAATGATAGATCCAAAAGCGCTTCCGAGTTTGGTCGATGACTGCTTAGAGGGTTTTCTAAGTGATGATTTCAGGATGACAGATCAATCCGTTAGCGATAGTGAAGAAAAAAATCGACGTCTGATTGAAGCATTCAAAACGGTATTCTCAAATACGTCTATTCCCAATGAAATTGGGAATAAATCTAGGGATTTAGAGCTAAAATATAAGGCATATCGTGCGCTATCGGATCATCCGTATTTAACAAGTGTATTTGATCAAGCAGGAATAAACGCCTCTGAGTACACACGGAGACTAAAGCACTCACAGGAGTCTGAAAAATCACGTTTTCTTGATGAGATAGTTCTTCGTTGTATTTCGCAGGCTAATCTTTCAGCGATTTTGGGTTTAGTTCTTGCGCTTTCGTCAGGAGAGGATTGTCCAGTTGTAGAAATTGAAGAAAGCCTGAATCGTTTTTATCGTGAGAAAGGCAAATACAACGCGAGTGACTATATTGTTGTCTCTAAATTGATGGTTTTCTGGGAGAGATTAAATCCGTCTTTCGTTTTGGGAGGTAAGAGAGCTCAATTATTCTCTGATCGATTGCGTTCTCTTTTTTCAGAGATGAGGGAGAGCTTGTTTTCAAGTGAGTTACCGTTTGAAATGCGGCTTGAGAATCTAATTACCTTGGATACAGCGGCCTCTCATACAGAGGAGGATAGTCGTTCTTTTTATTCAAGTTTATTTAGTCGTGGAGTCAATTGTTCTCAATGTCCCCGAGAAAGAATGATTGACGTCTTAACTGCTATGCAAGCATGCGATCAAGCGATTTTGTCTAATTCTAGGCTAGAACATATAATTCGAGAAACGAAGGATGCTCTCACTATCGAGTGTGACAGGTTAAAGGAACTTATTTTAAGTCCTTTAGGATTTGAAGAAATTATTCATTACTTGCAGTCTCTTTATGAAGCGCTCGGCCCAGATAGATACAACCAGCTTTCTACTGGCACGAATTTATTAGACTTTCTCTATCTTTGGATAGATCGCGTATGGGATCCAGACACCCTGGATTCGATGGCTAATGATTTGACTACAGCGATTAATCATACAGAGAATATGGGATATATCCTTTCGCAGAAGTGGGGCTTGTTTAACGAAGAACGGAGTTCGCAAGTCGCTCCTGTGGTATTGGCTGAACCCATTAAACGTATGCTGGATGAATATAGTCAAAAAAATACACAGGATACAAAGGAATGTGAAGAAGCTATTTTGTTAAAAATAAAAGAGATGTCAGAAGAAGAATTTCAACTTTTTTGTAATACATATAGGCAGAAAGGTTTGAGTAGTTGGTTAAAAAGAGTCATAGATAGTCATGGGGTTAAAGCACCACGAGCTCAGGCGCTTTTGTCACTTTATGTAGAGAAGTTGTTAATCGATTGTTCTTCAGGTTTAACAGAGTATGAATGTATTGTTGCCCCTAATAGCAATCTTGAGTCTTATGCAAGTACTCACTTAGATCGTTATCTGGAGGATATAAAAAGGTGTTTTAGCTATGTAGTCAAGTTAGGACAATCGTTACCACGAGAGCAATTTCAAAATTTTTGGGTTAGATTTGAAGAGCAGCTTGTGGCGCCCCTTTTGGCTTTGTTAGCAAAGAGAGATCCTGCAACGTATCGTGGCTTTTTCGAAAGCGCATTACTCGATGCAGCAACTGCAGAAAAAGCACGTCAGTTCGCTGATTTAGTTACGCACTCTGCTCAATTTGCGATTGGAAAGATGACTGCGTTATTGAATAAAAAGCCTAATTTTAGTGATTGCCGTAAAAAGAAAGAAGCGTTACAGTTGGCAGCAATAAAATTGAGGCGCTCGCCTATTAACAGCAGAATGGATACTTACTTATCTGTTTTTAGCAGCGATTTATATAAAAGCGAATACAGACGAAGTAAAATCTACACAAAAGCAGAAGAAGAAATTCTTTCGTATATCGTAGCAAGCTACGGGTCCAAATAGCGGTGGAATGGATTTTTTTGACTACCGTGGGCTCTACTAATACATATCTGTTGGAGCGACTATCGAAGCTACGTGGTCCAACTGTAGTTACAGCAAATCACCAAACAGCAGGGCGTGGTCGTCAGGCTAAGGTCTGGAATAGTCAGCCCGGCATGCAGCTCCTATTTTCTGTTTACTGGCCCTGGCAAGCACCTTATTCTCCAGCACCGTTGAGTTTAGCTGTGGCAAAAGTGCTAGCGAGTTATTTGACTTCGTACTTAACGGATGAGATCGTCCATGTTAAATGGCCCAATGATTTGCAAGTTAATGGCCTTAAGTTAGCCGGGATTTTACTAGAAACCCAATCTCAAGGTTTTAAGACAGATCTCGTGATTGGTGTTGGTCTTAATTATGGACCACTATGCCATGATTTTAGGGCAATGATGGATCAACCAATCGCTTCATTATCGGATTACAGTGATTCGTTACCCTCACGTGAAGCGTTGCTGGTAGGTTTGGTAGATGAAATTTCAGCTCTTTGCGCAAACGCAGAGCGCTTTGGATTTCAGGCGTTATTGGAACAGTGGAAAGAGATCGATGCCTTGTTTGGGAAAAAAATTGAAGTGACTCATTCGACTCAACAGATAAGTGGTGTGGCTGATGGAATAGACCCCAGTGGTGCATTGCGATTGCGTGTTAAGGATGAAGTTCAATTGATTTATAGTGGTACAGTTCGCGAGAAAGGCTCAGACTAAATAAGTAATTCGCGCATTTTTGCTTTAATCATATCAATCGCTATTCGATTTTCCCCACCTCTGGGAACGATAATATCTGCATAGCGTTTGCACGGTTCAATGAACTGATAATACATCGGGCGAACAGTTTGTTGGTATTGGTTAATGACGGAGTGTAGTGAGCGGCCGCGATCAACAATATCGCGGGTCATGCGTCGAATAAGGCAAATATCCAAGGGAGTATCCATAAAAATACGGATATCCATAAGCTCTCGTAATTTTTCAGCCGTAAAGAGCAAAATGCCCTCCAGTACGATGATGCGAGGAGTCTGAATTTTTGTTGTTTCAGCGGAGCGGCAGTGATTATTGAAATCGTAGGTGGGTACATACACAGTCTTCCCATCGATCAGATCTTCCAGGTGCTGAGCTAATAAACTGTGCTCAAAGGCATCTGGGTGGTCGTAATTCGTTTTAGAGCGTTCTGTTAGTGGAATGTCAAGTTGGTCGTTATAGTAACTATCTTCTGGAATAACGGCTACTTGGTCTGATCCAAGCTCATTCATAATGGTATTGGCTAGTAGGCTTTTACCCGATGCGGATGGCCCACTAATTCCAATGATAATCACCTCAGGCATGGTATCCTCTCAGTCGTTTTTTATACATTGCATGCTGTTCACTCATTATCTGCCTAAACCCGGTAGCCCCATGTAAGCTTATCGAGCGTTTTTCCTCAGCAGTACATATGTAGCACCGGCACCCCCATGAGCAGGTCTAGCCGAGTGAAATGCTAGCACATCCGGATTCTGACGCAAGCTTTGATTGATCAGATTCTTCAGGGGAGCAGGCTGTTCAGTATCTAACACCCCTTTTCCATGGATGATGAGTAAAACACGAGCGCTATTGAGACGTGCCTGATGAATAGAGCGCCCTAATTCGTGATAAAGTTGCTCTCTCCGGTAGCCATGAAAATCTAACCGTTGATCAATACGAGAGATACCGGCTGCTAGTTCCTTGAGTTGTTTGGTACTAACGCCCTGTCGAGAAAATTGAATAATGGTTTCTCCATTGACCCAATCGGATTCAGATAGATAGTTGAGAGAAACAGAGTCTTCTTTTTTGTCATAGGGTTGGTCTTGACGGATGCCGTTTTCTGAGGCATCGTCAAAGTGAAAGACGCCATTAACGGCATCCTGAAACGCGGCTTTATCTTCGTCTGATAGGGGATATTTTCGATTCATAGCAAGTATTTGGTAGAACACGTTTTTGACGAATGACGGTGGTTTTTTGCCACCCAAAACTTGTGATTAGCTTACCATTAAAAGATAAGGCACAACAACGTCAGGCAAATACGATCATCAATCAGAACAGGGGTTATCTTTAGACTTAGATTGGTCAAAATGCGTTTTTTACCGAAATTGAAACTTTCTAAATGGGGTAGAGTAGTGATGAGTTGGCAGATTCAGTATGAAGAAAGAAAATCTAGGCTAGAAACCATCGGTGACTGGTTAAGCTTCGTTGAAGAAATTTTGGAATCAGAAGCTGTTTATTTGGGGCACGGTACGGATAATTATTGGGATGAAGCCTTACAGTTGGTTTTCGCAGCGATACAGATACCGCTGACGACAGGTCGAGAGATTTTAGGTGAATTTCTAGAGCAAAGAGAGAAGAATCGAGTGATCGATTTTTTAGGGAAACGCGTTGATCAGCGCCAGCCATTACCGTATATAACTAATCAAGCCTGGTTCATGGGAATGCCTTTTTTTGTCGATGAACGCGTTTTAATTCCTCGTTCACCCATGGGTGAGTGGATTTCAAAGGCTTTTTCACCCTTCTTGAAACCCAACACAGTGAAACGTATTTGTGATATCGGGACCGGTAGCGGTTGCATTGCAATTGGATTAGCGCTCGCGTTTCCTCAGGCAAAAGTAGATGCAGTTGATATATGCCAGCAAGCTTTATCCGTAGCAGAAAAAAACATAATGGATTATGAACTTTCTTCGCGGATTAGAACTATTTTAGGGGATGCGTTATCCGCAGTGGAAGGGGAGAGCTACGATTTAATCGTTTCGAACCCCCCCTATGTTCCGGATGCTGAAAATCCATTATTACCCGAAGAATATCGACATGAGCCTGCTAAGGCTTTGTTTTCTGGAGTTTCTGGATTGGATATTGTAGAGGGTATATTGTCTAGTGCTTATCGTTACCTGAATAAAGGAGGTATATTAGTTCTGGAAGTCGGTCAAACAGCGGTTACGCTGATTAAGCGTTATCCGCAACTTCCTTTTTTGTGGTTGAGTTGTGAGAATGGTGGGGAAGGGCTTTTTCTGTTAATGAAGGAACAATTACCGATCCCATCTATGGGTTCAACAATGCTTGAAGACGCTGAGTTGGAGTGATTTTTTTGATTCGATCCAAATAATAACGGGAGGCCAGGTATGCCAGGAAATTCATTTGGGCAGTTTTTTAGGGTGACCACGTGTGGTGAGAGTCACGGGCCTGCGATGATGGCCATCGTGGATGGCTGTCCTCCAGGTATTGCGCTATCTGAGACTGATTTCAAGTATGATGTCGATCGGCGACGAACAGGACAGTCTCGGTTTACGTCTCAACGCAAAGAGGCGGATGATGTAGAAATTATATCCGGTGTTTTCGAGGAGAAAACGACAGGAACATCGATTGGTTTGTTAGTTAGGAATACCGATGCGCGCCCCAAAGATTATGCGGAGATTAAAGACAGTTTTCGTCCAGGCCATGCTGATTATACGTATCAAAAGAAATACGGTATTCGAGATTATCGCGGAGGGGGTCGTGCCTCTGCTCGTGAGACTGTTATGCGGGTTGCAGCAGGCGTGATTGCTAAAAAAGTCTTGACAGCGATTGGTGTTTCTATTCATGCCTGTGTGATATCGATCGGAGAATTAGAAGCCCATGTTTTCGACTGGTCTGTTGTCAAAAATAATCCATTTTTTTTTCCCGATGAAAGCATGATTCCAAAACTGGAGGAAAAAATGATGCAATTGCGTCGAGAAGGCGATTCTATTGGAGCTATTCTACAGCTAGAAGCCTTAGGTGTTCCCGTTGGTTGGGGAGAGCCAGTTTTCTCGAAACTCAATGCAGATATAGCTTCAGCATTAATGGGTATTAATGCCGTAAAAGGCGTTGAAATTGGCCAAGGTTTTGAGTCCGCGCGATTGCGCGGTACGCAGCACCGTGATGCGATTTCTAGAGTTGGATTTGAATCTAATAATGCCGGTGGGATTTTAGGGGGAATTAGTAATGGAGAAACCATTGTTGCGCGCGTCGGTTTTAAGCCGACGAGTTCAATGATGACCCCTATTTCTAGTCTGAATAAAGCGGGAGAGGAAATTGAAGTAGTCACCAAAGGTCGTCATGATCCGTGTGTTGGAATTCGTGCTGTTCCAATTGTTGAGGCCATGATGGCTCTTGTGTTAGTCGATCATTATTTAAGGGATCGGGGGCAAATAGGGTGTTCACGCTAGCCAGCCTGTATTGACCTCGTTTTATTCAGAGGAAACGTGAGTCGTACCTACTATTCCTCAAAATCATGCTGTATATTGAGGGCTTTAACTGGGGAGCCTATTATGAGTGGTTATAATGTAGCAGTAGTCGGGGCAACCGGAGCAGTCGGTGCTAGTTTGTTTGAGATCTTAGAAGAGCGTCACTTTCCAATTAATCATTTGTATGCCTTAGCCTCTTCTCGCTCAGCGGGTGAATCGCTATCTGTCTGTGGTAAAACGCTTGAAGTGATGGATACCGAAAAATTTGATTTTTCGCAAGTACAGATTGCTTTTTTTTCTGCTGGTGCTGAGACCTCGAAGACTTATGTTCCAAAAGCGGTGGCAGCGGGTTGTCTTGTTATCGATAACACATCTGCATTTCGTTACGACGATAATGTTCCTTTAGTCGTTCCTGAGGTTAATCCAGATGCACTAGACCGAGTGCATGAATCAGGAATTGTAGCAAACCCAAACTGTTCAACGATACAAATGCTGGTAGCGGTTAATCCTATTTATCAAGCAGTGGGGATTAGACGTATTAATGTTGCGACTTACCAGTCAGTTTCAGGAGCGGGACGTTCTGCGATTCATGAGTTGGCGACACAAACGGGTGCATTATTAAATGGAAAACCTGCAAAGCCCAAGGTATTTTCAGCACAAATCGCCTTTAATACCATTCCTAAAATTGATGTGTTTGAGGATAATGGTTACACTAAAGAAGAAATGAAAATGATGTGGGAAACCCAAAAAATACTAAATGATCCTGATATTTTGGTAAATCCCACAGCTGTTCGTGTCCCTACTTTTTTTGGTCACAGCGAAGCTATCCACTTAGAAACACGAGACGAGTTTTCGTTAGATGAGGTCTATGACTGGCTTCAAGCAGCATCAGGGGTTCAATGCATTCAGGGTAACGATTATCCCACAGCGATGGAGCAAGCAGTTGGACAAGATGATGTTTGGGTCGGACGTATTCGTCGTGATATCACCCATCCCCAAGGTTTGAATTTATGGTGTGTGGCAGATAACATTCGCAAGGGTGCGGCGACTAATGCAATACAAATTGCCGAGCTATTAATTGAAAAACAATTGTTGATGCCAGAGTTATGTTGACGAATCAACGAATTTTATTAGCGGTTAGCGCAGGAATTTCTGCCTATAAAACACCTCAGTTGGTGCGTGATTTGCGTGCGGCGGGTGCAGAGGTTCGTGTTATTCTTACCGAGGATGCGAATAAGCTCGTCTCACCGATTGCTTTGCAAGCGGTCTCTGGTTATCCCGTCCAGAGCAGTTTATGGGAGGGAAGTGCAGGCTTTGCGATGGATCATATTGAGTTAGCCAGATGGGCAAGCATCATTTTAGTTGCACCCGCAACAGCTAATCTTTTGGCAAAGATGGCCATAGGTCTAGCAGATGATCTCGTAACAACGATTATCTTAGCAACAGAAGCGCCAATCTATATCGCACCTGCCATGAATCAAGTCATGTGGCGACATCCAACGACGATTAAAAATATCGACACATTGAAGTCCCGTGGAATTATTGCGTTAGGACCCGATTCAGGTCATCAAGCTTGTGGTGATGTAGGATTGGGTAGAATGCGTGAACCGATAGATTTGGTGGCTGACTTAGTTGATGGAATTGTGGGAGGTAAAAAGCGTTTTGAGAATTTATCTGACGCGTCATGCGTATTCCGAGATAAAAGCGTTCTCATTACGGCTGGCCCAACTCGTGAGGCTTGGGATCCGATACGTTTTATAACCAATCACAGTACGGGAAGGATGGGTTTTTCATTAGCAGCAGCAGCGCAACGCGCTGGTGCACGCGTCATATTAATTACGGGCCCAGTTCAATTGCCAACACCGCTTGATGTGACGCGGATCGATATTACAACAGCAGCTGAAATGGCAGAAGCTGTGCATCAGGAAGTTACACGAGCAGATATCTTTATTGCAGCTGCAGCTGTTGCAGATTTTCGTCCATCCCGGTTACTGAAACAAAAACTAAAGAAAACAGGAAATGCGGTGACTTTAGAGTTAGAACCGACAGAAGACATTGTGAAAAGTGTTGCTCAATATAAAAAGAGACCATTTATTGTTGGTTTCGCAGCGGAAACTGATCACGTATTGGAAAATGCACGCCTAAAGCGAGAAGCTAAACATATGGACTTAATTGTTGCGAATCAAGTGGGTCCCGCGAGTGGTTTTGGAGATGGCTCGGCTAAAGTTTGGCTATTGAGTCAAAGAAGCGAGCAAGAAGTAGCGGCTTGCTCAAAAGAACGCTTGGCATCTAAGCTGATCGAGATGATTGCTTACCAATGGCTTGTATAATAACTAAAATGAAAAAACCAGCTGCAGAAATCAGCGGTAATGTCATAAATCCCAGCCAATGAATGTGTATAGTCGCACAGCTAGGACCTGCGCCGCAAAGACTAATGCCTTCAAAGGTAATCGGAAATAACTGCATGAGATATTGATAGATCGCAAAAATTAGGCCCAAACTCGAGAGCACTAGGGTATAGGGCAAAATAGATCGATCATTGTTAAACGCAGCGATTCCAAGCAAAATGACTTGAGGGTAAAGGCAGATGCGCTGATACCAACACAAATGGCAAACGGGCCATAAAAGAATTTCGCTCAAGTAAAGTGTCGTCAATAATGCAATCAGGGCAATTAACCAGCTGATAATCAGCGGTTGCTCTTGTATAAGTCGCATAAGCGTGGCCCTATTTAATAAGTGTATGAACAGCGGATGCCGAAGGTTGGGTGACGGGTTGGCCATTGATATAGAGGGTCGGCGTCGTCAGTTGGTTATTCATCAGCCTAGCAGCATAGGTGATATTGCTTTTTAGTTGTTTCTCGTAGCGGTTAGCCAGCATGCATTGACTGAGAGCTATTAAATTTGCTTGGGGTGCTGATTTTTTTGCAAACTGTATTAATGTTGCAGGCGTAGCCCAGTCTTCAGATTCCGGCGGTTGATTGGCGTAGACAGTGTGGATAAAGGAAAAGAAATAGTCCGAATTTTGTTCATTCAAGCAGTAAGCAGCATTGGCCACGGGTTCAGATCCGGGCAAAAAGCTAACTAGGAGTACATGATAGGTCGCTTTCCCGGAGTTAATAAGGTCATTTTTTAGTTGAGGGTAGACTAGATTGTTGTAAACCATGCAGCCGTGGCACTTCAGATCTTCAATGGCCAGTATTTTATTGGGCGAACTTGGGTTTCCTATAACAGGAAGCCCGGTA
>JBIKMG010000033.1:0-21042 GCA_044359385.1 Coxiellaceae bacterium | reverse complement strand
GATGAGTTAACCACCATTCCATGTGGATAGTTTTAGCGATAAGACATTGGTGATCTGGTTTAATCATTAGATACTCAAGCAGCTCAACGGCGCCTTCTTTCCTTTCTATCTCACTATCTTCAAAAAGCCGTACCAACCGAACAATAGCTGTACTCGTTATTCCATCAATAATCTGGGTTTGATTCTCTGGATTATCTTTTGCTAAAATGGCAAGTGCCTGAGCCTTTTGTACCAAGCTGTCCGGATCGTTAAGACTTTCTATCAACGCACGAATCCCTTCTGCCGAAACAATTCCTATTCTCGCTTTTTCGTTATGCCGAGCGAGCTCTAAAACCAACGTAACAGCATAGTTTTTCACCTTTGTATCTTCAGCCTGAAGAAAACTCACGACCTGAGGAATGCCTGCTGCATCAATAATTTCTTGATGTACATCCTTATCTTCTAACGCGAGTAGAGATATAAGTATCGAAAGCGCAGACGTTCTAGGGCAACCTTCAAGTTTCAGAAAATCTAGAAAAAGATGAACAGAAACCCGTGAATGGATTTTTTCTGCATTTTTTTTATCTTTAGCGAGAAGCTCAAGCAACTGAAAACTAAAACGTTGAATGTCGTTATTCGGATCTGAAAGCTGCGCTAGCAAAAGACCGATAACATGGTCTGAAACAATTTGTGCTTGATTTTCTTCATTACTGGCTAGATGCAAAAGCAACCGAAGGCTAGCAACTTGCACCTCCTTATCTCGATCTGAAATAAGCAGCAGCAAACGATCGATACCATTTTTTGAAAAAACTTTGGGTTTATTGTCTTCATCACTGGTTAGATATCTAAGCAACTCAAGACTATTAATTTTTATACCGTTATCGGGATTTGAAAGAAGCCCTAAGCAATTAGAAATACCACCCTCAGAAACAACGTGTTTTTTATTTTTTTCCTTCCTACTGAAATCTAAAAGCTCTATTATGGCCTGACTTTTCACTGGATTGCTATCACATAAAAGAAGAGAGACAAAGAAAGCTGCTTTATCTTCATCTGACATATCGGGGACATTTTCAATTAATTCTGGTAGTTTATCTTTTATTGCATTCAAGACAACCATACGCTGACCCAACGATGGGGGCCTAACTAAATTCAAAAGATCGTGAGCGCTTTTTATGAAACTAAATAATCTGTCTTCCATGATTTTTAACACCAGCATAGACTTTTTATGCGATAGATGTTTAAGCAGATCGCTGAGATGGCTCGGTGTCGAAACTAGGGCATAGAACTGATCACCTAGTGCCTGAATGAATCGATGACACCGTTGCCTATTTTCTTGTTGAAAGAAAGTTATGACTCTTTCTAGCGTGTTAAAGGCCCGTTGAAAATGTAACTCTACCGTTTTTTTACCTATGCTAATTCCATCAATGTACAAGTAAGCAAAAAGCGCTTGTTTCTGGTCATCGCTTAAGCCCGGATGCTGTTTGATTTTTTCTTTTAAGTCAATTTGATTCAACTCATTTCTAAAGTACTTCGCATTTCCCAGAAAGAAAGATTTCTTATTTTCAGCAGTTCCTATTTCAAATAAGGCATCACGCATACCATGATGCCGATCATTCGGATCAAAACTCAACACTAACATTTTATCTTCACAAATAACGACCGTGCTGCTTAAATGACTTGGGATCAGAAAACCACTCTTAAAGAAATGCTGTATCGTTTTATCTATGACCACTTTCCAATTAATGGCACGAATGGCTTCAATATCATCGGGGTCTTCTGGGCTATAATCGCATTCAAAGTAGTCTGTCACATCTGTCTTTGTTAATTCAGACTCATCCCCAAAGCATTTTTTCAAGTATTGCGTAATCGATAGATAGATACCTTCCGTATAGCTCTCACCTTCAGGCTTAGGTTTAGAATAACCATACTCTGCAAACGCAGATTTGAATAATTTTGCCACGATTTTAGGCGGCGTGTATAACCGCTCAAACATCTCATTGATCGCAGACTCAATCACTTCGTCAGCAACGTTACCGCGATGAATCTGTTCAACTCTCCATGGGTCAGGTATGCCCAGCCCCCACCGGCTGGCCACTGTATAAAAGCGTTGCCTCACGTGCACTTCTTGCCCTTGACTGGCAAGGGGGAGAGTCCATCGCATAGCGTCCTCTAGAATGAATAAGCGATAAGCAGCCACCAATTCTTCTGGGGTGACTGGCTTTGTCAAGCTTAGAATACAGGTTCGCACACGATCGAAAAACCCCTCGGAACAAAGAAGGATGCCTTCGTTTAGTTTTATTTTTATCGCTGATTGCGTGTCTTCTGATAGTTTAGGAAACACAGCAGCTAAAGCAGACAGTCCTTTATCGAGTTCGTCCTTGTATGTCCAGTTTGCATCATCACCTAAGTGCTTCTTAAGGCAAGCCTCGTCAACGCTGAATATATTAGCGAGTTCGCTTAGCGCTAGTCGTGACGTATAATCTAGCCCAAAACAAGAAGGGGGTTTGAAAGCGTGAACTCGACTGATCAGAGGAGACAATCCTTCTAACACGACTCTATCGTCAGCAGCACTCATATTTATAACGCCCTTACTGTTTTGTATAGATATAGACTTTGAACTAAATCTTAATGGTTTGTTTTTGGTTAGTCAATTCCTCCTATAGAGACACTGAAAACCTACTCTTTATTCTCAGATTCAACGAAAAGGACGTATTTTATAGCAGCTGTCAATAATCTGTTAAAGCTGAGTTAATACTGCGTTTATGTGTGATACTGCAATGACCTCTATCCCAGAAATCGGTTTCTTAGGCGCATTTCCAGCAGGTACAATAGCGCGAGTAAAACCGTGTTTTGCAGCTTCTCGTATTCGTTCTATTCCACACGGGACTGGGCGAATCTCACCTGACAAGCCTATTTCACCAAAAACCAATGTTCCCGCAGGCCAAGCCTTATTTTTTAAGCTAGATAAAATCGACAACATAACCGCCAAATCAACCCCTGTTTCTAACACGCGAAGACCACCAACCACATTAACAAATACATCTTGATCGTAGGTTGCCACACCACCGTGTCGATTTAAAACGGCTAAAATAATCGATAACCGATTATGATCCAAGCCAACAGTGACGCGACGAGGATTCGGGGAGTGCGATTGATCTACTAAGGCCTGAACCTCAACTAATAAAGGCCTTGATCCTTCCCAAGTAACCATCACCGTTGAGCCGGGGAGCGGAGAACCCTCTCGCGCTAGAAAAATAGCTGAGGGATTAGAGACTTGCTTTAAGCCGCTATCGGTCATCGCAAAAACACCCATTTCATTGACAGCACCGAAACGATTTTTTACCGCGCGAATAATTCGAAAGCGTTGGTCACTTTGCCCTTCAAAATAAAGGACTGTATCCACCATATGCTCTAATACACGTGGACCTGCAATGGCACCTTCTTTGGTCACATGTCCTACCAAAAATAAGGCAACACCCAACGTTTTTGCTGCTCGAACCAACTGACTTGCACTTTCTCGAACTTGACTCACACTACCTGGAGCAGACGTGACTAACTCACTAAATACTGTTTGTATCGAATCGATCACGACTACTTCTGGCTTGTACTTTTGTATCGCTGCGATAATTTTTTCTACTCGTGTCTCTGCCAGTAACGGTAAATTCGCAGCCGAAAAACCTAAACGGCTCGCACGCATCGCCACTTGTTGCAACGACTCCTCACCCGTAACATACAATACTTGTTTTTCTTGCGCTAAATGACACAATACTTGCAATAATAAGGTGGACTTACCAATACCTGGGTCTCCCCCAAGTAAAACAACAGAATCATTGACCAACCCACCGCCCAGCACATGATCACACTCCGCTAATCCAGTTGACAAACGCTGTGCTTGCGTCAACTTCACATCCGCTAACTGACAAAGGGTAGCTTCTTGTGCCGCATAACCTACGCTACCTCCACGTCCTGGTAACGGGGCATTAACGATTTCCTCAACAATCGTTTGCCATTCTCGACAACTCGGGCATTGCCCTTGCCATTGGGCTAAAACAGTTGCACAAGATTGGCAAATAAATCGAGACTTCGTCTTGCTTTTAAGAACCATACCCCTTTCCTATTATTGATTCGCCCTGATTTCAGCAAACTGTTTCGCAAAATACGTAATAATAAAATCCGCACCCGAACGCTTAATCGCGAGTAATGATTCATGCATAGCGGCTTGTAGATCCAAAAAACCCCGTTCTGCGGCTGCTTGAATCATCGAATACTCTCCACTCACTTGATAAGCAGCACACGGTATCGATGGAAAGGCTTCTTTAACTTGATAAATAATATCAAGATAAGCACCGGCAGGCTTCACCATCACTATATCGGCACCCTCTTCAATATCTAAGGCGGCTTCACGTAATGCTTCCGCAGAATTAGCTGGGTTCATTTGATGCGTTTTTCTGTCTCCAAAGCTTGGCGCACCTTCCGCCGCATCACGAAATGGCCCATAAAAAGACGAGGCATACTTAACCGCGTAACTCATCAACGGAATATGTTTAAAACCCGATTGATCCAATACTGCTCGCAAGGCAGCAATCATTCCATCCATCATACCACTCGGGGCAATCAGATCAGCACCCGCTTTAGCATGAACCAATGCCTGCTGAACCAATAATTCGAGTGTGGAATCATTATCGATATCCCAGCCATTTATAACACCACAGTGACCATGGTCCGTGTATTCACAAAAACATAAATCCGTGATTACCATTAAATCCGGAGCAGCCACTTTAATTGCCTGTATTGATTGTGCCATTAGACTATCTGTCTGTAAGCAACTGGAACCTGTTGCATCTTTTTTCAACGGAATACCAAACAACAAAACAGCTGGAATACCCAGATCAAATACTCGCTTAGCTTCTGCACCAACTGCCGATAGCGGCCACTGATATTGGCCTGGCATGGAAAGAATAGGCGTCGACATAGAAATCCCTTCCTTAATAAATAACGGGAAAACCAAATCAGAAACCAATAAACTCTCCTGCGTCAACAACCGCCTTAAAGCGGGCGTTCTTCGCAAGCGACGCAATCGATGGATCGGGAGAGGAAAGTTTTTATAATCTGTATTCATCATTTCTCATCGGATATCAATCCTTCGACAAAGCGAAGGAAACAAAAGGATTCTCGGCAAAAATTAAAACGCCCTTTTAAGCGAATCTAATCTGAACAATTCTATTTTTTCAAACTTATTCAGCGCAGTTCGTTTCAAAATTAGATGTTTACGGACAACTGACCTTTCTTAATTCATCCAAAATTGCTCGCCTCATCGGGATATTAATTCACGACCTGCCAACTTCCATCGGGCTTTCGGCATGCCTTACCATACGCTCTTTTCCATTGTCCATCGATTTTTATGCTCGTTTGATATTCTCGACAATAATGATTTTTAGCCTGGTATTGCTTAATTGGTTTAACTGTATACGTTACATCTTTGCTGTTTGTCCAGGTCGCTTCCTGACCTACTGGAACTGTTTCAATCGCATGCTGCATATTTAATTTATCTTGTTGATCCATATACTGACCAATCTTGTTACCTACGAGAGAACCAATTAAAGCCCCCGCAGCCACACCAATCCAAGCACCCGATCCATGAAATAGAACTGCACCTAGTAAACCACCCGCAACACCACCTGCAACCGTTGAGCCTGTCGTGTTATTACCGGGGGTACAACCACTTAACAAGGAAACCGCACAAATACTGCTAACTGTTATAGCAACCCACTTTTTCATTCCCCACTCCTCGATTTAGAAAGGTCAATAACGGCACTGACCAGCCGACCCATTATACCCACAGTAAGCGAAAATGAATACCGCATTTGAAGCGCTCTGGATCAAGATACGAGGCGGTATTTTTGCCATTTTAAGCGAAAACTAAATGTTTCCTCAAAACCGATCTTATTCACCCGAAGCGACTATGCTACTATATACTGGATCGGAAATTCCCCAACCGACTTATCAAACAATGGAGTTTAAGATATGAACATAAAATTGCACTTTAAGGAACTTGGACTACCGACACTAGAGGGGCGCGCTTCTCTTTTTTATCAAATAGGAACAGCTGCTATCACACTGGCTGTCTTGTGTTTACTGAGTTGGCTATCGGTCGCTTTTGGCAATCAATTCAAATTCAGCTTTTCTTGGATATTGGATGCTGGACTTATCGTGCTCTATCTTTGTCACCGGATCCATTTACTCGTATTAATTGCGTCCGCATTTTCACTTATCCTACTAACGCTGATCAGTTTAATCATCGGCAGCCCATTTACATCTGCTTTTGGTTTTATTGTCTTTGTCATTTTATTAATCGGCGGCTTTATCCTACAGCACCACGCTTGTCAGTCAGCTGAACATAAAAAATGCCTGACTCAAGAATTGTATTCGATGCTTTTTTCACCGCTATCTTATACAACATATCTCTTGGAAAAATTAAAATTCTTGGACCCTAATAAGATCTAATTTTTAACTTTCTTTCAAAGGCCTGCTAATGCGGGCTTTTTTTTACCTATACTACAGTCTAAAAAAAATAAAACCTTAATAAATTTACTGTGATTAATTTTTTTTAAGCTCGATATGCTCCTCCTCAATACAGGAGGAGACATGAATCCAGAAAAAATAGAAGCACTCGATGAATTAATCCAACTCATTACCTCTGTTATGGAAGACTTTACTTGGTACTTCATCAAAATATACTTATTTCGTCGGATGCAACTCCTAACAGAGCTCACTGGAAATTCAGATCAGATCGTTAGGCAGCGTTTTGAAGAAAACCGAATGGATCTGTTTTTAGACAATATCAATCAGCTCGTTCAAAATAAAAATGCTATCTACCCGACAGCCAATCTGTCTATTCAGGCAGTCTTTCTTTTTTTAGAAGCTCGAATTGCAGCTATCGCAACGGTAGCTATTGTTCTTAGTAAGGACAAACAGTTTCTTGATCCGCTTAAAATTGTGCAAATAGCGAGTCGAGCACAAATTCTTAAAGCCAAACTATCTAAACTGAAATCCGTATTACATGATGAGGCCGTCATTTTAAAAAAACGAAAAGTTGGCTACGCATTTGCTGTCCATCTTCAATACCTAAAGGGATTATTCAATGTGGGTAATCTCATTTTACAGGCTGGATCTGAACAGCAAATATTAGACGGTATTCAATTTAATCATAACGTCATGATAGAAAGTTCAGGTAGCACAGGAGGGGAAGTTTATTTGAAACAGTGTAGTGGTTTCCTAATCCTAAGGGGTCTGGAAAATTTAAGGCTTATTCAGATTGAAGACTCTCCGAAGCTTCATTTAATCCTTGTAAAATCCCGCTTTAATTCAGTAACCCTAACCGGAGAACTAGACAGCCTTCAGATTCAATCGTGTCAAATAAAGAAGTTAAACGTTTCTGCCACTATCGATACATTAACGATTGAAGATAACTCCTCTGTTTCCAAAGCAACGATAAAAAAATCCATTATTCGACGCTTATCGATTAATCAATCCCATACCGCGATAGAAATAGACCAATCCCCACTCATTCATCTCATTTCTTTAACGAATAAATCATTAGCAACGATTTCTTCTGATCGAAGCCATATCCGTGACTTATTTTCAGATTGCTTTTTATACGCCATCTTCACTCACTCTTTATTAGATAACATCCATATCCAAGAAGCAGAATTCGCTTATTTTTATTTCGACGCACTTTCTCGATTAGTCAAAGAAGATTTCTTAACTCCTCCACACGCTTATCAAAAAATTAAGCAACATGGAAAATTACTTGCCTTTTATTCTACAAAAGACATAAAAACAGAAAGTCCCCTTGTTTTAGACTTGACAGGCAATGAAGAACAAACCCCAACCATTGAAAGCATGTCTCAGTCTTTAGCAGGTGATGAGATTATACACGATTGGGAAATTAAACCTTGTTTAAAATACAGCTCTTCTCATTATGTGCGAGACAAGAAACGATTTATTTCACAACGAATTATTCAACTAGGCATCGTCTTGCTCAGCCATCAAATTGACCCAGTACTCACGATTTGGAGAGAACTGTGTTGGCATTACTCTTCTATTCACCAAATCAAAGAAAAAAAGAATGAATTAACTCAGTCTTTATTGGGTCTGGCTTATCTAAAAAAAATCAAGCATCGTCTTGAAGTAAACTACAGCTCTCATGCTAAAATACTTGTAACCTTACCAGTCAGAATACAATTATTTTCACTCTTGAGTGTTGACCAAATCATCCGCCAAACCGCCTATCCTGACGAGATTAAATCACACTATCGAGAAGATAAAGTCATTATTTATTCAATTTTGCAAGCAATTGAATACCTTAGCCTATACAAAAGCATAGGTTATTTCTATTCTAGAAAAAAAGAACGGCTAAAGCTCATCCTGCTTAACATGATAAAATCAATCGTTCTAAACGATAAAATCTCTATCGAAGAAAAACGACTTCTCATTATCCACCGAATAAACGATGCATTAATGCTTAACCAACAATTATTAAGTCGGGGAACAATGATGAGCCTTCTTGTTCAAACCAGCTTGTCGATTCTAAAAAATCCAAAAAAAATAACTGAAAAAATGGTATTAAGCCAATGCAAATCTTTTTGCAATCAATACAGACCTGTTTTTTCTTGGTTTGGCATCGGGAAAAAAAAGCTGGCTTGCTTTCGTTACTTATCTTTATTCATCACCGACCGAGGACTGAGTTTAACTCACCGGCTGGAATCCATGCATCAGAAAATAAATTACTTAATGCAACAGGTAGAAGAAACGAGCGCTGAAACCCGGCAAGAAACAATTATGCAATCTATGCCACTTTGGACAAAAAAATCACGAAAGGGAAGAGGCTATCAATTTACACTCGATTGCTTAAACAAATGTATCCAAACCTACTTATCTAATGGGAGCGACGAAATCGACTCTTTATTACAAGCAGAAATAGCAAGGCCTTTGATACAACAAAGTCAAGCCAGCTTTTTTAAGATCCATCAACTTATAGGACAAAAACATGATTCAATGCAACGAACAACAACTCGGTGAACTAGATAGATTAATTGCTGCGCTCGCCTCAGAGCAACTCACGCAGCCATGTTCGAAAATTCGATCCCATAGTTATTCAGGAAATACTGCCGTAAATGAAGGATCAGGATCCCTCAGTTGGGCTCCCTTCCCTAACAGTCAGGGGACAAAATCCCAAAAAAAGGCTTGTCATTCATCTTATTTTCTCTTATCTTTCATTTTTACCGGGCACATATTGTCAACAGTCATCACGACCATTCCTTTATTTAATCAGTTAAAAATTTTATTTGAAAAAGAAAATCAATTATGGGCTTCTGTCATCATCCTAACCATACCTGTTTCTCTCAGCATCTTTGATAGTTATCGCTCTATTTTCTCTGCCATCCATGAAGCCCAAAATTTCGAAAAATCGACGCTTACGGCATCGATAAGAATTAACTCCACCAATGGATTTCCCATTTCACTGAAGCCCTCGCATGATAAAAAAACTGCTTGGATAGTCTCCCTATTTCGTCTGACTGGATCTTTATTTATTCCAATTTGTTATTCTTTTACAGCTGCAGACATTGCCTTTTCTGCATCGCAACTATCTTCTATCCGTATCCTTGCTTTCTTTGTATCACTCACTTCTTTTCTTTTGGAATCCCAAATTAATCATAGTTTTTTCTTGCTCGCTCGCTTTGTTTCTGCAAAAACAAAAAATATCTCTCGATCGCCCAATAAATTACAACAACTTTGGATAACGATGGGCTGCTGGTTAAATATGAAACGGCGTTTTACCAATGGAATATATATGGTGACAACTTTATCACTTTCATTCGCTATTCCAGATTATATTATTGAAAACACCGATTTATCGCCTAATCATTTATACTGGGGAGGGTTGATGGGTTTATCTATCGCTTCTTGTTTAGCACAAATAACGAAACATTATGATTTTATACAATCTCAAAATAAGCAACTAGCTCTGATTTTAACTCGTTCTGAAAAAATTCGTTCCTTTTTATTCGATCGACCCGAGCTAGCCCTACTCTGGACGTTCTCAACAACACTGCGTACTGAGTTCATTTGTTTATTTTCACTCTTTAGTATTATCCTTCTTGGTCTCCCTATTTGTGATCGATTGCTCTCTACACCGAAATTAAATGATTATCGTGCTGATGCTTATGTGTTTTCGCTTGGAACTTTATATCTTATTTTTATCTTTCATTCTCTTTTATCGAAAAATCGTCCATCGGCTAGCGAGCAAATCAGTCACTCCACGTGGGAAAGCTTATTACTGGCTTGCTCAACATCTGCCTTACTTAATCTTATCGGCGAATATACCGATTATGAAAACAAAGAATCTTATATCAAAGTCATCAGTTTCATCAGCATTTATATCGCTGCATCCCTCGTCGTAACGACGCGTGATTACTCCCTAAATCAGCTAAAAATTAACAATCTCTTTTGGCAATCTCCTGTTATACAACATAAAAAAAGAGTGCAGTCACTCTCCGACAGCATTTTATATAATCAATCTAAAGCCTCACTTCAACTTCCTACTCGCGACATTTCTCTCCCTGAGAGCTAGTACGGAAGCTGCTGTAGATTTCCAAGTCGCTGGTGATGCGCGCAGCTGAAGCATTAGGGTTGCGTCATTTTTTGAATTGATCTATCGCCTGGCAAGGGTAAGGCTATCGCCTGTCAGAAACACACTAAAATGACTTTCTAACTATTCAGTTTTGAAATTCACTGCGCTAAAAACTCATGAAAAGTGCAGCATCTATTCGCAGACAGGAAGACCCCTGGTAACTTTATCATCTCAGATTGGCACAAAATCGGTATTTCTATACCCATCAAGAATAACCTTAGCGACACAGCCGCTTAACAGTCAATAACCCCTCATGGATTTCTGCAATTCCAAGAAACTGACCTGTATCACTCATCACTCGTAAAGAAATTTCCTCAGGAAGACCTGGTGGAATGAGGATTTTTTGTCCCGTTTTAATACGACGAACACCATCTGCTAACAAACATTGAACAGGCATTTCTTCTAAAAAACCTGAGATAGGATGTAATAGGACGTCTCGTTTTGAGTAATCCTCTGCTATCTCTATGGCCTCCAAATCCTTAAGCTCGAGCATCTGCTCACCGCTTATCAAACCGACTGCCGTTCGATGCAAGCGGGTAACATAAGCCCCACACCCTAATGCTTCGCCAATATCAACAGCTAAACTACGAACATAGGTCCCCTTACTGCAATGCACAGAAAGCTGAATACAGGGCAACGAAATATTTTCAATTTTTAAACAAAAAATAGTCACTACGCGAGCCGCTCGATCAATCTCAATACCTTCTCGCGCTAATTTATACAATGGTTGACCTTTATGTTTCAACGCAGAAAACATAGGCGGTATTTGTGTAATCACCCCTTGAAATCGATCAATCACTGTTTGAATTTTCTCGATCGTAATCTCTGCAATGGATCTATCCAATACGACAGAGCCTTCTCGATCACCGGTTGTGGTTACTTTACCCAGCTCGATAGTAAAGTCATACTTTTTATCCGCAGCCAATAGGTACTGAGAAAACTTTGTTGCCTCACCGAAACAAATAGGCAGCAATCCAGTAGCTAACGGGTCTAAACTACCCGTATGGCCCGCTTTTTCTGCTGCATACAAGTATCTCACTTTTTGCAATGCTTGATTACTGGATAACTCCAATGGTTTATTCAGTAGAAAAACACCCGATATGTCACGCTTCTTCGTTTTTATTTTCTGCGTTGTCATCATCTTTCTCGGTTAATCGGTTAATCAAGCTCGTTAACTTTACACCGCGGTCAATAGACTCATCAAAATAAAAATGCAAACTGGGAACCACGCGAAGCGCCGTTGATTTTGATAGCAAGCGACGTAGAAATGGAGCTGCTTTTTGAAATCCTGACATCATTTCATCCCGATTATTCATGTCACGCATCGTCACAAAAATTCGGGCGTGACGCAAATCAATTGAAACATCCACTCCTGTAATCGTAACCGTTTGTAACCGAGGGTCGGCGACAGAACGCCTTAATACGTACGCCAGTTCACGCCAAATAATATCAGCAACTTGATTGACTCGTCTTGTTGATGCCACATTTACCTCTATATATTTTTTTCAAAGCGATCGCAGAAAAATACAGACCTCTTCTTACTGACTCATCACTAGGAAATCAATCCATTTTCCGCTCTATCTGTACTGTTTCATAGACTTCAATCAAATCGCCCACCTTCACATCGTTGTAATTTTTCACACCGATACCGCATTCCATTCCCATACCGACTTCTTTCGCTTCATCTTTAAATCGACGCAAGGATTCTAATTCGCCTTCATAAACAACAATGTTTTGTCGCAAAACACGAATACGGTTTTGGCGTTTCATCACCCCTTCTGTCACTACACAGCCTGCAACTGCACCCAGCTTAGATGAACGAAAAACTTCTCGCACCTCGGCAATACCTACAATTTCTTCTCTAAACTCAGGCGACAGCATGCCACCCATGGCTGCTTTTACTTCATCGATCATGTTGTAAATAACGCTGTAATACCGCATATCGATACCTTCACGGGAAACCAAGCTTCGTGCAGCTGCATCTGCTCGTACGTTGAATCCCAAAATAACAGCACCCGAAGCCAACGCCAGGTTAGCATCGGACTCAGTAATTCCACCTACACCACTAGCAACAATAGTGACTCCAATATCATTGGTAGAGAGTTTATGCAATGAACTAATAATAGCTTCCAAGGACCCCTGCACATCCGTTTTTAGCAAGACGTTTAATTGTTGTTTATCCCCGCTACCATCGCCGATTTGCTCAAGCGTACGATTAAGTTGAGCAGAACGTTGTTGTGCTAATCGAACCTGGCGGTATTTACCTTGACGAAATTGTGCAATTTCACGTACTTTTTTCTCATTTTCGGCAGCAAACACCTCATCACCTGCCGAAGACACTCCTGATAAACCCAAAACCTCAACTGGAGTAGATGGACCTGCTTCCTGACACTCTTCACCCGTATCAGAAATCATCGCTCTCACACGACCATATTGAGAACCCGCTAACACGATATCGCCTTTTTTCAACGTACCTTGCATGACCAAAATAGTAGAAACAGGGCCCCTTCCTTTATCCAGCCTCGACTCAATTACCATTCCTTTGGCATTACCATCCACCGGAGCTTTAAGATCCAGCACCTCTGCCTGCAATAAAATACCCTCTAAGAGTGCATCAATACCCTGCCCTGTTTTTGCAGAAATCTCATGGAACATCGTGTCACCACCCCACTTCTCAGAAATAACCTCATATTGTGATAATTCATTTCGAACACGCTCAGGATCTGCAGCCTCTTTATCCATTTTATTGACAGCAACAATCAACGGGACTTTTGCGGATTTTGCATGCTGTATTGCTTCAATCGTTTGTGGTTTAACTCCATCATCTGCAGCAACAACCAGAATAACAACATCCGTTACTTGAGCACCCCTGGCACGCATTGCTGTAAATGCTTCGTGTCCTGGTGTATCTAGAAAAGTAATCCTTCCTTTAGGTGTCATAACCGAGTAAGCACCAATATGCTGCGTAATACCACCCGCCTCTGAAGAGGTCACTTTGGTTCGACGAATATAATCCAGCAAGGATGTTTTACCATGATCAACATGGCCCATAATCGTTACGACAGGTGAACGAACTCGATCATCTGTTGATGCTTGCACTAAACCTAAAAATTTTTCTTCTAGTTCATCTTCATTCACGATATGAGGCTTATGACCCATTTCTTCAACAACAATGGCTGCTGTTTCCTGATCAATACGCTGGTTAATCGTGGCCATCATACCTAGCCCCATCATGACTTTAATGACAACGGCTGCCTTAACAGCCATTTTTTGTGCCAACTCAGACACTAAAATTGATTCTGGAATCATGACATCGTGGACCATGGGCGCTACCGGTTTAAAGAAACTTTGCTCTAAGTCCGATATCGATCCCTTAGTATCCGTGGATAGACTCCCCCCTTTTTTCTTATTTCTACGTTCATTTCCTGAAAATTTATGCAAATTTTGCTGCTCACGCTCTGCAATAATATCAATTTTTTTCTTCACTACTTTACGACGACCACCTTTAGGAGAGCCTGCTGTTTCTATAACACGCAAAGGTTCCTCTAGAGACTCTGGCAAAAGAGACAACGGAGCAGTCGATGTGCTTTTTGTTTCTACTGGTTTTTGCACGACTGGTGGAGCTAATTTTTCACGCTTAACACCTGCTTTGATCAAGCTTGGAGCCGATTCTTTCGCATTAACTATCGTTGGCTGAAAGTCATCCAATAAATCATTTCTACTCTGAGTTTCCTCCAAACCTGAATCTTTCCGTATTTTTTGTGAGGCCATATCTCCAGGAGCCCGTCGAGAACCAACATGACGAACCTTACCAACAACTGGAGAACGTACTGCGATTTTAGAACCTAAACTAATTGTTGTTGTTTCATCCGCTTTAATACCTTGACGCTGACCACGCAAATACTCCAACAATTTTTTTTTACCATCCGCTGATACCAAGCTATCTAAATCAGAAACAGCAACACCCGCCTGCTTCAATTGCTCAAGCAGCTGTTCTGGCTTCTTCCTCACCTGTGTTGCTAATTCCTTAACACTGATTCCTTCCGACATACTATCCCCCTATCATCTCTTTCATTGATCCCCAGGAATTCCCGGTGAATATAAAAACGCCCACTTTTGATCAATCCGAATCAAAAAACCTTCTCTCAGTGGGGATGTATTGAACTACGTAGCCCGCCTTGAGCGAATTTTTAATCTCACTTTTTGTCAAAACTGATCGTTTCCTAACAGTAAACCTGGTTCGTCAGAAATGACTCATTGATTCCCAATTTTAATCTTCGAACCAATGAGCACGCGCTGCCATAATCAATTTAGCGGCTGCTTCATCATTCATTTCAACTACTTCTTGTAATTCATCCACTGAAAATTCTGCGAGGTCATCGCGTGTTTCAACACCGGCTGCTATCAGCTGGCTAGAAATTTCTGGCGTAATACCCGGTACAAGTGCTAAGTCATGAACAATATCAACACCCAGCGCTTCCTCTTCATCTGCTATCTCTTGTGTTAACAAATAATCACTCGCTCGCATCTGCAAGACTTCCACGATATTTTTATCAAAACCCTCAATGGCCTCTAGCTCCTCACAAGAAACGGAAGCGACTTCTCGCACAGTCGTAAACCCCTCTTGTGCCAACAAAATAGCAACATCCTCATCGACATCCAATGCTTCTTGAAAAATCTTTTTAATACCGTCCATTTCATCGTTATATTTAGTCGCTAACTCCTCAGAACCCATCACATTAAGTTCCCAACCCGTTAACTGACTAGCCAATCGAACATTCTGACCACTGCGACCAATTGCCTGCGACAAATTGCTTTCACTAACTGCTATATCCATCGAATGTTTATCTTCATCGATGACCAAAGACTCGACCTGAGCGGGTGCCATTGCATTCATCACCAATTTTGCAGGATCATCATCCCATAAAATAATATCAATACGCTCACCACCCAACTCATTGGACACTGCCTGAACCCGGGCGCCACGCATACCAATACACGCCCCTTTAGGATCAATACGGCCATCATTTGTTTTAATCGCAATTTTTGCTCGTGAGCCCGGATCCCGCGCTGCTGCTAAAATCTGAATAACATCTTCACTAATTTCAGGCACTTCAATTTTAAACAGCGCGATCAGCATTTCAGGACAGGTTCGGCTAACCATTAACTGCGGACCTCTTCGCTGGTCTGACAAGCCTTTTAAATACACACGCACTCGATCATTCACCCGAAATTTTTCGCGGGGAATCATGTCTTCTGGTGCCAATAACGCTTCTGCTCCATCCGATAACTCTAATGTCACACCCTCTCTATTCACACGCCTAACGGAAGCTATTAATAATTCGCCAATTTCTGCAGCATACTTAGCCGCTATTTTTTCACGCTCAGCTTCTCGAATCTTTTGAAAAATCACTTGACGAGCCTGTTGAGCAGCAATTCGACCAAATTCTGGAGATGCAATTTGCTCTTTAACCTCATCACCCACAGCTAATTCTTTGTATGCTTCACCTAGGTCATCTACGCATAGCTCAGCGGCTTCATTCATGAAGTCAATGGCCTCGACCACTACCCAGTAGCGAAAAGTCTCGTAGTCGCCTGTTTTCTTATCAATATTCACTTTGATTAAGGGACTACCTTCGGTACCTAGTGATTCTTTTATTCCATGTGCTGCAATAGATGCAATCGCTTCTTCCACGGCCTCAAAAATAACATCTTTCTCAACACCACGTTCATTTGACATGGCATCAACAACCATCAAAATTTCTTTACCCATGTTTTCACTCCCCTTAAATATTGACAAGCAATCTGGCTTTTTCTACCTGAGAACAAACCAGAACCAATGTTTCATTACTTCCATCAACTGCAACATAAATGGACAAATCGTTTACCGATTGAATGACTCCCTTAAAGCGACTTCGTCCTGCCTGATCTGGTACACGAAGCTTTAGCGACACCCGTTTTCCAACCTGCTTCGCATAGTGTTCTGTCTTAAATAACGGTCGCTCAATACCGGGCGAAGACACTTCCAAGCGGTATGCGCTTGGCAAAAAATCCTCCACATCAAGGATAGCGCTAAGCTCCCGACTCGCTTTTGCACATTGATCTAAGAGAATCCCCTCTGGGGTGTCTATATAAATACGCAAGATAGGATGACTATTATCACTTGTGTATTCACAGCCAACCCACTCGTAACCCATTGCAGTAATCGCTTCCTCCAGGGTATTTTCCAACTGCTTGTTTATCACGACTATCTGCTCCAGCTAATAAAAAAGGGCTAAAAAGCCCTTTTATTTAACAAAAAATCCCAATAAAAATACCGACTTTATTCCCTGGAAATTTCTGTTTATTCAATTCTTTTGGTAGCGGGGGCAGGATTTGAACCTACGACCTTCGGGTTATGAGCCCGACGAGCTGCCAGACTGCTCCACCCCGCAACGCCTGAGGGCACATACTATACAAAAAGCCTAAGAAACTCAAGCCTTAATGGCACCCATTTAAAAAAAAGTAACCGAGCTTATTTCGAAATGCTCATCTAGGTCACTAGGCTTACTACTTCGCTCACGATAATAATTTAAACGACTCAAATGAGAAAAAAAACAGCCAGTTGGGAAACACTCCAATAGCCAAAATCACTAAACTATTGATTGTAATAGCAATAGCGCCATCCATCTTTACCACGATACCCTGCTCTTCCTTAGGCTCCTTGAAATACATTTGCTGAATAACCCGCAGATAATAGTAAGCACCCACCACAGATAAGATCAAGGCAAGAACGACTAACCAAACATAATGAGCAGCAATCAAAGCTTCAAAGATATGCACCTTTGCAATAAAACCAAGTAGTGGCGGAATCCCTGCCATAGAAAACATCGTCATCAACATCAAAAAGGCAACCCAGGGATTACGTTGAGAAAGCCCCTGTAAATCTTCCAAGCTCTCTACTTCCATACCCTTTTTTGACAAGATAATTAACGTACCAAATCCAGCCAATGTCATTACACCATAACTAATGATATAAAACATGGCTGCTGCATAACCGACCTCTGTCCCAGAAACAAAACCCAACAACATATAACCTATGTGCGCGATAGAAGAGTATGCCAACATCCGTTTCACACTAGACTGCATAATCGCAGATAAATTGCCCAGTGCCATGGACAAAATAGAAACTGCTATCAACAATAACTGCCAATCCATCTTTAAAAAAGGCAATCCGAAAACCAATAGACGAACAACCATCGCAAATGCCGCAATTTTTGGGGCCGCAGCAATAAATAGAGTCGTAGAAGTCGGGGCGCCCTCATACACATCCGGCACCCACATTTGAAAGGGTGCTGCACCCAGCTTAAAGACAATACCTGCCACAATAAGAACTAAAGTAATCATGCTTAGTCCACTCAATTGAGCCAGTTCAGGTTGAGCCAAAGCAACCGCTATTTTTGCAATATCTAACTGATGCGTTAAACCAAATAAAAATGAAAAACCATACAACAAAATACCGGAAGCTAAAGCACTGATCACAAAATACTTCATTGCAGCTTCCGTAGCAGGAAAGGATCCCCTATACATAGCTACCATTGCAAAGGTTGGCAACGAAAAAAGCTCCAGTCCTAAATACAAGGTCAGCAGACTATGCCCTGAAACCAGTATCAACATGCCTAATGTTGAGAGCATACCCAGTACGAAATATTCCGTAGACTGAATATTTCGATCGTTATTGTAGGCACGTGAGTATAGAAATGAGAAAAACACCATCGTACAAATAAAGCATTTCAACACCACAGCCATGACATCCAGTACATACTGCCCATTAAAAGAAAGAGTGACTCCCCCAGAACCAGTTTGTTTATACACATAGAGGACTAAGAAAATGGTTACCACCCATGTTAACTGAGATAAATAGTAGGCTACCTGGCTCTTTTTCGAAAAAAACAACGCAACTAACATCGTTAAACAAGCCATCGTTAAGATAAATAGCTCTGGCAATACAGTAAAAAGATCATCTAATATGTTTGTCATTTTTCATCCCAGCCAGTAAAATTAAGGTAATCGAGATTGCAGACTTAAATCCAACAAATGTTTAATGGACGCATGGAACTCACGTAACAGTATCTCAGGGTAAACACCAATCACAACAATGGCGATCGCTAAAATCATAAAAATAAATTTCATCAATCCCGTAATATCTGTCAATACTTTGACTCTCTCAGACACAATCGGGCCATAATAAACACGACTCACCATACGCAAGGTATAAACTGCACCTACGATTAAGGTTAATCCAGCAAAAAAAGTTGCAATAACGGTTGCTTTGAACGTACTTAAAATAATCATAAACTCGCCGACAAAACCAGAAGTTCCCGGCAAACCCACGTTTGACATGCAATACAGTACAAAAAAACCTGTAAACACAGGCATCACTTTAGCAACACCACCAAAATCATTGACGTTTCGCGTTTTCATTTGCATATAGATCACACCAAAAGCCAAAAACATCCCTCCTGAACCAAAGGCATGAGAAATCATCTGAACCATCGCGCCTTCTAGTGCCATATAAGCTTCCGCGGTACTTCCCGTATGTTTAATCACGACATAAATCATAAAGCAGCCGAGGGTAACAAAACCCATGTGCGCTACCGATGAATAAGCGATCAATCGTTTCATGTCTTTTTGCACAATCGCTACAAAACCAATATAAACAATCGCAAACAAAGACAAAATAATCATAAACCAATCCAGGTACTGACACGCATCCGGAACAATCGGCAAGCTAAAACGCAAGAAGCCATACCCACCCAGCTTCAACATCAGCGCAGCCAAAATAACAGAGCCTCCCGTTGGTGCTTCTGTATGTGCATCCGGTAACCAGGTGTGTAACGGCCACATAGGTATCTTAATTGCAAATGCCAAAAAGAAACCAAAGAAAATCCAGACCTGATCCGATAACGGAATATGAAGTTGATAGAAGCTCAATATATTAAATGAGCCAGACTGCATTCTCAGATAAATCAAAACTGCCAACATCAACGCAGAACCTAAAAAGGTATACAAAAAGAACTTGGTCGATGCATATAGGCGATTACTCATACCCCAGATACCAATGCTCAAATACATCGGTATCAGCATCGCTTCCCAAAAAAAATAAAACAGCATTGCGTCAACAGAGGCAAAGACACCGACAACGGTTCCTTGCATCACCATAAATGCAGCTAGATAAGCAGAAATACGTTTTTCAACCATTTTCCAAGCAGCCAACACAATTAATAGCGTAGTCACATTACTCAACGTAATCAGCGGCAAGGAAATTCCATCGACCCCTAGCTCATAGTAGATCTTCAGCATTGGAATCCACGTGTGTTTTTCGGAAAATTGCATCACCGATGTTGTGGTATCAAAAATCACATAAAGATAGACACTCAACGACAAACAAATCAGTGTCACGATCAACGCTATCCAAAGTGAAACACGGTCGCGACTATGGTTACTAAAAATAGAGATTGGTATCGCTGACAAAATCGGCAACCAAATTAAAAGACTAAGGTAAGGTATGTAAGTCATGCGTAAAATCTCTTATCTAAGTAACAACCAAACAGAAAAAACCACCACGCCTAACACCATGACTAACACATAATGATAGAGGTAACCGGACTGCAGCCGTCGAACCAATGAAGCCAATGCAGTCACACGACGAGCCGCCCCATCCACCAGTGAACTATCAATCATTTTGACATCCGTTACACCATAGAAAAACTGACTCATCTTTAAAACTCCCTTTGCAATCATATTGATGTATAACCAGTCAAAACCAAACTGTTGATTCAACAGGACATAGAGCCAAGGCAGCTTCTTTTTACACCAAACTGGAAGCTCTGGCCGAATAAGTACATTGAACCAAGCCAAAACAACACCCATGACGGCAAACCAAAATGGCATAGTTAACACGGACTCCGCTATTAATTCCAAAGCAGAATGAACATGCATCCCCAACAAACCTAAAACACCACCACCAGCAGGTAAAGCGACACTGAAATTTAAGATAGCTGTTGGTTTATAGAGAAAATCATTTGCTAAAAAATAACCCGCAAAAATAGAGGGGATCGCTAAAGCCACTAAGGCAATACGCATCGTCCACGGTGTTTCATGTAAGTGTAACTTTACATCATCCGACATTCTTTCTTTGCCATGAAAGGCCATGAAAAAAGCCCTGAAAATATAATACCCCGTAACAAACGCACCGATTAATAAACACCAATAGGCATATTTTGAACCTGGAAGCGTCGATAAAGCCACCGCATCAATAATCGGATCTTTGGAAAAAAAACCTGACAGTGGTGGAATAGCTGAGAGTGCTAAAGCCCCTACTAAAAACG
>JBIKMG010000032.1:0-21903 GCA_044359385.1 Coxiellaceae bacterium | reverse complement strand
AATCGGTGATCAGCAATTCTCGGCGAATGAGGTAGGCTGTTGAAGCCTTCAGTTTATTGCAGGCCAGCAGTTGCCAGATCGTTTTTAGATGCAAAAATTCCCGGCTAATAAGGTGGGGTTAACGCATGAAACGACTTTTTAAAAAGCTCAGAAGAAAATTAGATTACTTGGATGAAGAGCGTATTGAGCAGGTTCGTTTAGCCTATTTATATGCGTTAGAAGGCCATAAAGGTCAGAAGAGGCGAACAGGCGAGCCCTACATTACACATCCCGTTGACGTTGCTTGTGTGCTCGCTGAGTATAAGCTCGATCATCTGACTATTATGGGTGCTTTGTTGCACGATACCATAGAAGATACCTTTATTGAAAAAGAAGACATCGAAAAGCGCTTTGGGGGAACCGTTGCAAATATTGTGGATGGTGTTAGCAAGCTGGATAAAATTCACTTTACCAGTCGAGTAGAAGCCCAAGCGGAGAATTTTCGGAAACTTATTTTAGCGATGTCACAAGATATACGTGTCATCTTTTTGAAATTGGCTGATCGGTTGCATAATATGCGGACCTTGGGTTCGCATCACAATGTAAAGCGACGCAGAATTGCTCGTGAAACATTGGAAATTTATGCACCCATCGCTAAACGCTTAGGTATGCGTGAGCTCTCTGTTGAGCTGGAAGAAATTAGTTTTAGAGAAATGTATCCGATGCGTTATCGCGTATTGCAAAATGCAGTTAAGCGTGCTCGGGGTGATCGAAAGAAAATACTGTTGCAGATTGATACGACATTTCGCGAGGGTTTTCAAGCTGCTAAATTCCCTATTTGCCAAATTATAGGCCGTGAAAAGCATCTGTATAGTATTTATCGAAAAATGAAGAATAAAAAACTCAGCTTCAATGAAATCATGGATGTTTACGCTTTTCGTATGGTTGTTGACGAAGTCGATACTTGTTACCGTGTTTTAGGTTTAGTTCATCGTTTGTTTAAACCAGTTGCTGAACGGTTTAAGGATTATATCGCTATTCCTAAGGCGAATGGTTATCAGTCCTTGCATACGACTTTATTTGGTCCGTATGGTTTACCGATAGAGGTGCAAATACGCACAACAGAAATGGATCGTATGGCTAATCAAGGTATTGCAGCACATTGGTTATATAAAACATCCAATGAAAATGACAGTTTAACAGCGCAGCATAGCGCGGAACAGTGGGTTCAAAATTTACTGGAAATGCAGCGTAATACGGGTAGTTCCTTGGAATTTATTGAAAATGTTAAAGTTGATCTTTTTCCTCACGAAGTCTATGTCTTTACCCCGAAAGGACAGATTAAATCACTTCCTGCGGGTGCAACCGTGATTGATTTTGCATACAGTGTACACACGGATATCGGTAATCATTGTATTTCCGCTCGTGTAGATCGGCAGGTGACTAGTTTGTCAGCTTTGCTGGTTAATGGGCAAACAATTGAAATCATTACCTCTCCTGAGGCGCGACCAAGTCCTTCTTGGATAGATTTTTGTGCAACAGGTAAGGCAAAAAACGCGATTCGTTATTTTTTGAAAAATTGTCGTCGCAGTGAGTCTATTGCTTTAGGTCGAAAACTGTTGAAAAAAACATTAATCAATTATTCGATATCTATGCGTCAATTGTCGACAAAATCGTTGAAATTTGTTCTACAAGAAATGCAATTGGCATCTTTAGATGACATGCTCGAAGAAATTGGGTTGGGTAATCGAGTTGCCGGTTTGGTAGCGGAACAGATATCACGTTATTTATCAGGTAATGAAAGAAATCCGCTGCTCGCAAAGGATGAGCCCATATCGGTGCAGGGGACAGAAGGTATGATGTTAGAGTTTTCTCGCTGTTGTCACCCTATTCCAGGCGACCCAATTTCTGGTGTGATTACGCCTGGGCAGGGCATTGCCGTTCACAAAGAAAATTGTTCGAATTTGGTTCGTATGTGGCGTAATCCAACTCGAGTCATTTCGTTACGTTGGTCAGAAACAGCGGATCGAGATTTTATCGTCTCATTGATTATTGAATTAAAAAATGAGCGTGGTACGTTGGCAGAATTAGCTTTAGCAGCTTCAGACGCTGGAGCTAATATCGAAGATGTAGAAGTGACTGAGCGAAAAGGTGTTCATTGCCTGGTACGGTTTGAGCTGAAGGTTCATGATCGAGGGCATTTAGCGACGGTATTGCGCCGCTTTCGCAGGCAAAATGGGGTGATACATATTGACCGTCTGTAAGGATAGTTATGGTAGGTCTTGTTTCTAATTCAACGTCATTGGCTGATATCGCTGTGGAGCAGTTGCGTGGTGTTGGTCCGCGTAGTTTAGAGAAATTATCAGCTTTGGGTGTTTATTCTGTATTGGACGTATTGCTTTGCTTGCCAATTCGTTATGAAGATCGGAGTAAATTATCATCCATCATTAACTTAAAAGTAGAAGAAAGTACATCTGTTGAAGGCAGAATTGTATCAACTAAAATTGTTTTTACTCGCCGCAGGCAACTGCTTTGTCAAATGCAGGATGATACAGGTGTGTTGAATTTGCGATTTTTTCATTTCACCATACAGCAGCAGCAATTGTTAACTCAGATAGGAGCAAGAATTCGAGTTTATGGTTTGGTTCGACAAGGATCCATGGGGAAAGAGATGGTGCACCCGTCGTATCAAATAACTCAGACAAAGTTTGAGCCTATGCAAGTCGCAGAGTATTACACCCCTGTTTATAGAGCAGTCAAAGGTTTGCAGCTAGGGTTTTGGTTGAAAATAACTGAACAGGCGTGTGCACTATTGCAGGCAAATCCAGGTTCGGTGATGGATAGTATTCCTGCTCAATTGCGTGATAAGTTTCGGCTTCCCACTATTGGTGAGGCACTGTTGTTTGTGCATCGACCACCCATTCGTGTCTCAGTATCGATCTTGCAGTCGCGATTGCATCCGATGTTTAAACGATTGGCGTTGGAAGAAATGTTAGCGCATCAATTGGCATTATCGACGCCAAAGAGTCTACAAATAAGCGGGAAAGCGCCCGTTATGATAAACAAGAGGAATGAAAAAAATAGCTTAGTAGCGAATTTGATAGCGAATCTCCCCTTTGAATTAACTGCGGCACAATGGCGTGTCTCTGCTGAAATTGCGTTGGATTGTGCGCGGGATAAACCGATGGTGCGTTTGTTGCAAGGAGATGTTGGTTCGGGAAAAACATTGGTGGCTGCGTTGGCAGTTTGTCAAGCATTGGATAGCCGTTATCAGGTTGCAATTATGGCGCCGACAGAAATTTTGGCGACGCAACATCTGCGTTGTTTTAAGCGTTGGTTGGAGCCGTTGGGTATCAAAATAGATTTATTGGTAGGTAGTTTGCCAGAAAAGCCCAGGCGTGATGTTTTAGCTAGGTTGAAAAATGGAATAACAGGGGTTGTGATTGGTACGCATGCTTTGTTTCAAACAGTTGTTCAATTCAAAAATCTGGGTTTTCTAGTCATTGATGAACAACACCGTTTTGGTGTGTCACAACGTTTAGCCTTGCGAGATAAGTCAGAAAAAGGTGTTGAGCCACATCAATTGGTTATGACTGCAACACCGATTCCACGATCCTTGGCAATGGTTGCTTATTCGCATTGTGACCACTCTGTGATTGACGCATTGCCGCCGGGTCGAAAGCCGATACAAACCGTATTGGTTTCACAAGCTAAGCGTGATCAGGTCATTCAACGGTTGGGTGATAAAATTCAAGCGGGTGCTCGAGTTTATTGGGTATGTCCGTTGATTGAAGAGTCAGATAGTTTAGCGTTGCAAACAGTAGAAGCCAGTTATGATAGATTGAAAGAATGTTTACCGGATTGTGTCATCGATTTGTTGCACGGAAAAATGTCAGCAGCTAGAAAAGAAGCTGCCATGGCGCGCTTTGCAAGTGGGGAGAGTCAAATTTTGGTCGCAACTACCGTGATTGAGGTAGGTGTAGATGTGCCCGAGGCTACTGTGATAGTGATTGAAAATGCAGAGCGTTTTGGTTTGGCTCAATTGCATCAGTTACGAGGGCGGGTTGGTCGAGGCTCAGAGGTCAGTCATTGTATTCTTATCTATAATGATCGGTTGAGTGCTGCAGGACGTATGCGATTACAGGTGATGCGAGAATGCTCAGATGGCTTTGATATAGCCGAAGCTGATCTGCGTCAGCGCGGTCCTGGCGAGTTGTTGGGCGAGCGTCAGGCCGGTTTTTTTCAGTTTCAAATTGCAGATTGGGAACGCGATTCTGACTTATTGGTTATTATTCAGCAAATAAAAAATGCGCTTAATGAGTGTGCTTCCAGTGTATGGCGATTTATGATAAAGAAATGGATAAAATCAGATCAGAAATGGCTTCAGAGCTAACTTTTTAATCTATAAATGATCAAAAAAAACCACTAGAGTCTTAAAAATGAACGAGAGGTGTATGGAAAATATCTTTTTAACCCGTTGTTTCTAATATTTTTTATGAATTAAATTTGCAAATAAAATAGAGCTATTCTACAGTGTTTTTGTGGCCTATCACTGGGTACTTGGATAGTAATCTTTAGTTTTTGAGTGAGAGGTTTTGGGTGTTGAGTTCATGATGGACGAGACTACCTTCTGATCAGAAAAAAGGGGAAGAAAATGACAGTAAAAAAATTAGCCCTACTTGGCATGGCCAGTGTGGCAACTTTAGGGATGAGTATTTCTATAGCGGGTGGGCCAGCAACATCGGTTCCAGTAGCGGATGTTTCGGGTGTTTATGTAGGTGTGGATGTCGGTGCGTTTTATAATGATACGCCTGAAACATTGATTAATGATCATGCTACGCTCACAGTGAAACGAAGTGAGAAGCATGCGCCATGGGGATGGACAGCATCCGGTTTAGTGGGTTACCAATTTGATCAAAACTGGGCACTGCAATTGGGTTACATCTGGAATCAATCTCAAACGTTTGAGCAGGCAAGTACCTCATCAATTACAACCGGTATCGCTGAAAAGCTCTCTAGTTATAATTGGTATTTAGCAGCAAAAGGTATCTTGCCTCTTGTCGATGCATTCTCAGCTTATATGTTGGCCGGTGCTGCTTACACGCATGTGGAAGCGAAAATAACTTCAAGCGGGGCTACTCATGTGATTGGCACTAGTCCTACTTATGTAACGAACAATAAAGGTTCTTGGTGGAGCCCAATGGGAGCGCTAGGTGTTTCTTATAACTTCGACCAAAGTTTTAGTATGAATGTTCAGTTTATGTATATCATGAATAAGCTTTCATCAACTACTGGCACTTCTGGAGCTGGTTACCTGAAGCGTGAATATAGAGGAACAGAAAGACTGACTTTAGGTGCGAATTATTTGTTCGCGATGTAAGACAGACTCTCAATTTGTTCAAAACCCTCCCTGTGAGGGTTTCTTTTTTGCCAGAAAAAAATAAAAAAGGGGGTTGAAAGTCTCTAAAAACGGAGTTATGTTATAGCCCTGGAGTTCTTAGTCGACTCTGTGCCTTAATTGAAGGGTTCAATTAGGGTTTTTTTCTGATCAGGAAAAAGGAAAAAGAAAATGACAGTAAAAAAACTAGCCTTATTAGGCTTAGCTAGCGTAGCGACTTTAGCTGCTAGCATCTCTATGGCAGGTGGACCAGCAGCGTGTGCTCCAGCAGCAGACGTATCTGGTTTATACATTGGTGCTGATGTTGGTGCTGCATATAACACCGAGTTAGACATCCACAGCACGTCCTTAGCTAACACTAGTCGTAAGCATACTCCTTGGGGTTGGACAGCTTCTGGTTTAGTGGGTTATCAATACAACAATAACTTAGCTTTACAATTTGGTTATATTTGGTACCAAGAGCAAAAGCTACAAAGAACTGCAACGACGGATCTGAAGTTTAATCATTATGACCTATATCTTTCTTTGAAAGGTATGGTGCCATTAATGGATCAGTTGTCTGCTTACATGATGGTAGGTCCTGCGTACTCACATGCAAAAGCAAAAACCAATGGTTCTGCTATTGCTGGCTCAACAAGTCTATCAGGGACTGCTTGGGTTCCGATGGGTGCACTCGGTTTTTCTTATGCAGTAGATGAGAACGTTAAACTTAATTTGGAATATATGTTCCTATTTGGAAATACACGTTCAGTTCAATCTGAAGATACGTCTACTATCTCTAGTAACCAATTGGTTGCTGATGCAAATACGCAACGCCTGACAGTTGGTGCAACGTACTTGTTCGCGATGTAAGACAGACTTTTGGTTTGTTGAAAGAGCCCTCATAGGAGGGCTTTTTTTTTTGAGGACTAAAATCTAGAAATATCTCGCTTGTGCTCAAAAATAAAGGGTTTGTAGGTTTTGCTAGGATTTTTATTGAAAATTAGCTGTTCTACAGTTATTGTGGTGGATCATGAAACCTCGTTTCAATGAGGATGAAATACAAAACTAGATTATTGGGAGGAAAACAGATTTTTTCTCTGTAATCAAGGTCAGTACATTTTTTTCATAGAGGGATGAACCAACCAAAAGTGTGGTAAGGATAAGGAGATTTTTATGGGTATTAAAAAAATAGCATTATTAAATCTTGTGAGTCTCATGACTCTGATGACAGAAGTTACCTTCGCCGGCGACTTAGAATACCCTAATATGAAAGACTTATCAGGTTTTTATATCGGCGTTGATTTGGGCGGGGTTTACAATACGGAACTAGACTTTCCAAGTAGTGTCATGGTTAACCAGGGGACAAGTCATACACCATGGGGCTTTACTGTCTCTGGTTTAATGGGGTATCAGTTTAATAGTAACTGGGCTTTGCAATTTGGATATATCGAGTATGAAAGTCAAAAACTGAAGCAAACAGCAACGGCAAGAATAAAGTATTCTAAGTACAATATGTATGTGGCTGCAAAAATCAGCGTCCCGTTGTTTGCTCAAATGACCTCTTACGCATTGATAGGGCCTGCGTATACGAATGAAAATGCCTATGCAGATATTCCAGTTAATAACTCAACTCGAATGCTAAAGTCTATTTGGACTCCAATGGGTGCGCTAGGTGTTTCTTATAGGGTAGATGAAAATTTCACGATCAGTGCACAATATATGTTTATTATGCAAGATATTCGCTCATTGCAAACAACAAACCTATATACAAATCAGTTAGCAATTGATTCTAATACACAGCGTATTACCTTGGCAGTCAGTTACCTATTTCAAATCTAGTCAATCTAGAAATTTCCGGTGAATCGGCGGCCAGATTGCTTATATTCCCCGGGGATTTTTTAGTAAATGCTGGAATTGTTTTGTTGTCAGTGAACGGTTACACTAACCCAAATTTGATCTAGGGATGGTGTTAAAATGAAATACGCGTTAAGTTTCTCTTCGTTTTTTTTGTTGTGCTCAGCATTTTCTTATTCAAGCGTGTTTGCTGATAGCGAGGTGGGCACAACCAACAGAGTAATGGTTAAGCCTGATCTCCCGACAACTCCTGAAAAGCTGGGTATGGATGAAAAAGCGTTGTCGGATGAAGTAGTGGATGAGAGGATATATGAAGCCTATCCAAAGGGTTTGTATTTAGGCGCTGCAGTTAGTCTATTTTACCGTGATATGCGAAGTGATTCAGCTTGGCGTTTTACCTACAATAATTTCAAAAAATACAAAAACCCATTATGGGGGCCAGCAACTGATTTTGAAGTAGGATATCAATTGAGTCAGAACTGGGGTGTTGGTGCCCAGACAGGCTGGGTTGCAAATCAAAAAGTAACAGCAGGTAATACGACTAGCTCATTTTCTCAAGGGGATTATAAAAAATTAGAAACTTGTTGGGCAGCTATTTTACTGCGTACCCGCTTAAAAATGGATTATCGTTATTATTTTATTGCGGAGTTTGGACCGGCTTATGTGTCACAGTCTTTGAAATCATTGAGAACATCAACGGTCACAAAAACGCAAAATAATAAACTATTGCCAACCGCAATAATTGGCATTGAATATCGTGCAACAGAGAACTTGAATGTAGGTTTGCAGTATCAACTTATTTGGGGTCAGCAGAATTGGCGAGATACTTGGGCTGGGTTAGAGACTCGGTATCCAGCGTTGCAAATGTTGGGAATTAAGTTCAGTTATCAATTTAATACCTAAAGTTAAAGGAGTCTGTTGTGAAAAAGAATCTGATGAGAACGTTGTTCGGTTTGGGATTGCTGTTGTTATCTATACAGGTATTTGCAAATGATGTTGGAATGATTAATGAATCTACTTCAGTAAGTGATTCCTCAGAGTCTCCTCCGATTGGACTTTTAGGCGAAGCAAGTTCTGGTTCAAATAATTCTCCTTTACAAGACGGTGATTTCAAAAACTTTTTTATACATGCGGATGGTGGTGTTTTATTTCGTGATTTGCAAAATAACAGTGAATTATTTTGCTTAGATACAAGCGCAAGTAGTTTTGGAACTCCTTGCACAAGTGCACAATCGTGGAAGCAGGGTAAACGAGGTATCGTTTGGTCTACGGGTATAGGATTTCGCTATAATTCGGCCTTTGCGCTTGATTTTTCTTACTGGAGATTGCAAAAACAAACAACGACAGCACTGACGAGTCGCAGTAATCTGGGACTCAAAACGGAGTTGATCACAGGTCTTTACCAGGCGCAGTTAAAGCTTTTTTCAAGGATTTTTTTAATGCCACAAGTGGGTGTTGTTTATCTTCATGGGCGTACACAGGGTGCCAACAGCGGAAACAATATCAATACAAAAACGGTTAACTGGAGACCTGCTGTTGGTCTAGGTATTTTAGCAGAGTTGAGCAGCCATTTTGCACTCAACTTAAGTGGCCTTTATGTGCCAGGCGCAGGGCATTCGCCCACGCTTGGTTTGATATATCCTAGTATCGAAATGGTTACTCTGGGACTGCGTTACGCATTTTAGATTATGTTCTTAATTAAGAAGGAGTAAATAAATGGGTGTCGGTTTTAAAATTGCTTCGTTGGGTTTGTTGCTGTCCATGGTTAGTATGGCATTAGCAGGTGAAGCGACTTCAGTTTCTAATCCAGCTGTTTATGTGGAAGTCGGTGGTGGTGCGTATTATCGTAATTTGAGAAGTGACTCTGTGGTTGGTGCCGAAAATAGAGTAAGCAGCTGGGATCATGGCCGTATGGGTTGGGGGGCCGGTTTTGATGCTGGTTACCGTTTTTGGAAAAACATAGCAGGTGAAGCAGGATTTTTTTGGATTCAAAGTCAGAAAATGACATTTGATTCCGCAGTTACGTATTCAGGGACATCATTTGCAAGAGGTGCAGATATCAATTTCAAGTCTTTTGCAGGTTATTTAGCTGGCCGAGCTAATTTTGAAATAGGAGTTGACTGGAATATCTATGGAAAACTAGGGCTTGCTTATATTCGCACTCATGTAGATTACCGACCCATTAGTTCGGGAATGCAGACAGGAAGCGGCTCGCTTTGGTCACCTTTGTTGGGAATTGGTTTGACTTACGAAATGAGTAAACATTGGTTTCTAGGGTTAGATTACTCGATGTTTGTTGGAAATAGCACTAACAGTGATCCACATTACGCTAATCGAATTACAGGGACAGGTGTTCATGTTCCAACGCTTCAGCGCATTACAGCCAATATCGGTTATTTGTTTGAAATCTAAATGATAGGAAGTTTAAAATGGTTCGTAAAAAAATAGGCAAGTTGATATTGACGGTATGTTCATTGTTTTTTTCATGGGTGGCTATAGCTAGCGAACAGGAAGGCACACCAGAAAGAGCTGATCGATCTGCTATGCGATCTCCAGTTGGTTTGTACATTGGATTTCTGACGGGGGGATACTATCGAAATATGAAAGATAACTTAGCCTTGGCGGGAGCCATTAAGTTTAGTGGTAATCAACCCATTTCAACCTCATGGGATTGGGGGCGTGGTGCTTTTACTTTAGGGTTAAATATGGGCTATCAGTTTACGGATGCGCTCTCTCTAGAAATGGGCGTTATTGATATGCAGCCGCAGAAATTGAAGTTTGGTTCGGGTAGTGGAGCCAATACATCAGGCACTTATTGCAACACTGTCTATTGTTATGCGAGAGGATCGTTCAATAAATTATCGACATGGACGAGCTATTTTGGCTTAAAAGTGCAGACAGGATTAACAGAGAAGGTCTCGATTTATACGAAATTAGCGGCAGCTTATGTGGATACGCGTTACCGGATTCATTTGGCTTCAGGTAGTCAGCTGGTTTCTGGTGGTAATGCCGTAGGAGATTATGCCTCGGACTCGACGTACTGGACACCTGCAATTGCACTTGGCGCAGAGTGTCGATTCGCAGAGAAATGGAGTGCTTCGGTACAATATATGTTAATTATGAATGGCAATAAGTTAAGTGATGATCCTGCGACAGTGAATAGTGCTATATCTACGATTGACAATATTGCGATGCCATCTGCTCAGTTATTTACATTGGGTATTGAGTATCGGTTTATGACTTAACCGATGAACACAAGAGTACTTAACGTGTTTTTTCACATGGTCGATAAATGGGCAGTCCTCTCTTAACTAAAAATTCCTGCTTGATATCTGTTTATTTACCCCCATCTATAGCCCATTCGGTTTTTAAGGAGAGGTTTAAATGAGTATTAATGCACAACCAGAAAAAATGGCTTTTGGCGCCGAGGTTAAACAGCTACTTAGTCTGGTAGCCAATGCGCTATACAGTAACAAAGAGATTTTCTTGCGTGAGTTGGTCTCTAACGCTTCTGATGCTGCAGATAAGTTGCGATATAAAGCATTATCGGATAGTGCTTTGTACGAAAGTGAGGGTGATTTAAAGATTTGGATTGACGTCGACAAAGAGTCTCGAGTGATTACGATCAGAGACAACGGAATTGGAATGACGCGGGAAGAGGTCTGTGAAAATCTAGGCACGATTGCAAAATCAGGCACAAAGGCTTTTCGTGATCAGTTATCGGGCGATCAAGAAAAAAATTCGCAATTGATTGGCCAATTTGGTGTGGGGTTTTATTCTGCGTTTGTTGTTGCAGATAATGTGATTGTTCGAACGCGTGCAGCCGGGATGTCTCCTGATCAAGGAGTGGAATGGGTTTCCGCAGGAGATGGCGAATACACGGTTGAAAATATACAGCGCAGTGAGCGCGGAACTGAAATTCGAATGCATATCAAAAAAGAAGCAATCGAGTTTGTAGATTCATTTCGCTTACGGGCGATTATTCGAAAATACTCTGATCATATTTTATTGCCGATTATGATGCGAAAAGACGAAATAAAAAATGAGAAAGAGGGTGAAGACGAAATTGTGGTTTCTGAGTACGAGCAAGTCAATGAAGCCAGTGCGCTTTGGACGATGTCAAAAAGCGAAATTAAAGACGAGGATTACCAAGCGCTTTACAGGCATATTTCACATGATTTTGAAGATGCCTTGGCCTTCACACATAATAAGGTTGAGGGTAAGTTAGAATATACTAGTTTATTATATGTTCCTAAGCGGGCGCCTTTTAACTTATTTGATCGCGAAGCGCAGCGTGGCTTGAAGCTTTATGTAAAGCGTGTCTTTATTATGGATAATGCAGAACACTTCTTGCCAATGTATTTGCGTTTTGTGAAAGGAGTGGTGGATTCTAATGATTTACCATTGAATGTTTCGCGTGAGTTATTACAATCGAATCGAGTGATTGAAAAAATTAAATCAGCATGCGTGAGTCGTATTTTGAGTACGCTGGAAAAGATGGCGAGCAATGATACGGAAAAATATGCTGAATTTTGGAAGACGTTTGGTTCGATTATTAAAGAAGGTCCAGCGGAAGACAGTGCAAATAGAGATCGCATTGCTAAGCTATTGCGATTTAGCTCAACGCATGAATCGAAAGAAGAGCAAAGTGTTACGTTGAGTGATTACCTCAGTCGAATGCTTGAGAAACAAGATAAGATTTATTATTTAGTGGCTGACTCTTTTGCTGGAGCGAAAAGCTCGCCGTTATTGGAGGTGTTTAAGAAAAAAGGCATTGAAGTGATCTTGATGTCTGATCGTATTGATGAGTGGTTGATGGCTCATTTGAATGAATATGAGGGTAAACGCTTCCAGTCTATTGCTAAAGGGGAACTGAATTTGGATGAGTTGGGTAAGCAAGAAAATCCAGAATCAAAAGAAGAAATGGTCGCCAAGCAAGAGGCCGTTAAAAAAGAGTTTTCAGCTACACTCCATGCCATTCAAAAAGCATTGAGTGATCGGGTGAAAGAAGTTCGGCTGACTGAACGGCTGACAGACTCTCCAGCTTGTGTCGTTTTCGATGAGAATGAACTAACCGGTCATATGCAAAGATTATTAGCTGCGACTGGGCAAGAGATTCCCGCTTCTAAGCCCATTCTTGAGCTAAATCCAGACCATCCGATACTGAAGCGTTTGCAAGCAGGTGTTGATGATATCCATATGGCGAAGTGGTCAGAGGTATTGCTATCACAGTCACTGTTGGCAGAGGGTGAGGTTCTGAAAGATCCTTCGCACTTCGTGAAGAGTCTCAATGAACTGTTGTTAGTCAATTAACTGCTTAGTTCTTTTACAGGCGTTGCTTTAGGGCATATTAACCAACAGAAAAAGGCGCTTCGGCGCCTTTTGGCTTATATTAATAGCATGAACCTTTATGACATTTATCAAGATAAAACAGGTAAGTACTATCTGTTAAAAAGTGGTTTTTGCTGGCCAGGGTTCTTTTTTGCTTGGTTTTGGACAGCGATTCAGCAGATGTATTGGATTGCTTTGGCGCAGTTAATTGTTTGGCTTTTTTGTTTAGTTATTGGCTTTTCGTTTTGGTATAACTTGAATTGGCTGTATGTAATGAAACTACTATCTGATTTATCACAAATTAGTCCTTATGTCTTTTCTATCTTAGCTTTTTTTTTCTGGTGTTTTGTGCTTGTTATTCACCTCTATATCGGTGTTTTTGGTAATAACTGGAGAAGAAGCCATTATGGAGATCAGGGCTTGATCAGAAGGGGTAATGTATTAGCCTCGACTGAAAAATCAGCTTGGAAGAAACTGAAAGAGGCTGAAGAAGGATAATAGTTGAGCGTTTTCCGACTCCTCCATCGTTTCGATCCAGAACTGCCCGAAAAGATCAGGTTTTGATTGCTTTGTTCCACCTTTCCAGCGAAAATTCCTTGAAATAGGAGGAAATAGTGGTAAAAGTTCAAATATTTACAGACGGTGCTTGTCGAGGTAATCCAGGACTAGGTGGTTGGGCTGCCATACTGCGAAATAGCGATGGTCGTGAAAAAGAAATCTCAGGTTCAGAGAAAAATACAACGAATAATCGAATGGAAATGAGGGCTGCGATTGAAGCATTGAAGGCATTAACGCAAGATTGTGAAGTGGATATCATGACAGACTCAGAATATTTAAGAAAAGGTATCACTGATTGGGTGCATCAATGGCAAGCACGAGGCTGGAGAACCAGTCAGAAAAAACCAGTTAAAAATAAAGATTTGTGGGTTGCTTTGCTAGAAGCAGAAAAGCGCCACAGCGTTCGATGGCATTGGGTGAAAGGTCACTCGGGTCATCCTGAAAATGAAAGAGCAGATGAATTAGCTAATCAAGCAATAGATAGGGATTTTCTGGATAGTTAGATAGGAAAGCGTATGGAACGGCAAGTTATTTTAGATACGGAGACTACGGGTTTGTCACCGGCGCATGGGCATCGTGTGATTGAAATTGGTTGTTTAGAAGTGATTAAGCGAGAGCTTACGGGAGTTCATTTTCATGTATACATCAATCCGCAACGAGCAGTTGATGAGGGTGCTTTTCGAGTTCATGGGATTTCCGATGATTTTTTATTAGATAAACCTGTTTTTTCAGAAATTGCAGAAGAGTTTTTAGATTTTATTCGTCATAGTGAGTTGATTATTCACAATGCACCGTTCGATGTGGGTTTTTTGAATCATGAGTTAAAGCTCATGAATCCACCGGGTCGTCAATTAGAAGATTTTACGAAGGTAATGGATACGTTGGCTTATGCCAGACGTAAGCATCCAGGCCAGGCTAATAGTTTGGATGCTTTATGTCGTCGTTACGATGTAGATCGTTCTGGGCGTGAGTTGCATGGTGCGCTCTTAGATGCTGAATTATTGGCACAGGTTTATTTAAAGATGACCGGTGGACAGACTCAGCTATTTGGTGTTACTCATACCCAAACGGCGGAAAAAGCATCAGCTGTACGGGATGTTAAGACATTCAGAAGGCTAAAAATTATTCCAGCCACAAATGATGAGTTAGAGGCTCATGCTCGTTGGTTTGAGTAATCGTCTATTTAATAGTCGCTGACTGACTGCCGTCGAGAGGCTTTTGGGTTGCTGTTTTCTCACTCCTCACCCAGTTATTGAGCTGACTTGAACGTGCTGGTTTTCGAATAGTTGGGTCAAATCTCTTTCTGTCACTGGGAGGCTGCCTTACTTGAGTAGGAGGTAAGGTCGGGACCCTTTTTTCACGAGGAGCTTGTTGGGTTTTTGGGCTCTTTAGGCTGTTTGTTAAGGACGAGTGATGATTCAGGGGAGGTAGTGTCGTTTTCATCCTCGTTAGCACTTTGTCAGTTAGAGGGGCCATAGGTGGTTTGTTAGGCATTCATTTCTCCATTATATATTCAATATAAAGATCGCTATGCGTAGCCAAAAAAAGAAAGCTATAGCTAAAGCGAGTAGCGAATCCTAGCGGAAGTGTATTGAAAAAGCTATAAAATTCCACAAATAGTTTTCACTAAAATGGCCGCTACTTCATAAGGGTTTGCGTTCGCACCGGGTCGGCGATCTTCTAGGTAACCGTAGCCTTTTTCAGCAACGCCTTGTGGTATTCGAATAGAGGCTCCACGATCTCCAATACCGTATAGAAATGTGGAGATATTAGCTGTTTCATGTTGGCCGGTTAATCGTTCGGCAAGTCCCGCGCCATAAAGCGCGATATGTTCTGTGTGATGAGCCTCCAGTGCACGAATCGCTTGATGAATTGCTTCCATTCCTGTTTTGGGATGACGTGTCGCTTTAGTAGAGAAGTTCGTGTGTTTTCCAGCACCATTCCAGTCACCTTTAATCGGCTTGGGGTGTAGTGTAGCGGAGATATTATGATCCTCACCTAGGCGATACAGTAACCAACGAGCAAGCCACAGTTGATCGGAAACAGTGATAGGATCAGCGGATTCACTATCGATCCCGCGATAACCGATTTGAAACTCCCACTGTCCAGGCATCACTTCAGCATTGGCTCCAAAAATCATGAGTCCAGCATCCAAACAAGCTTGAGTATGTTCTTCAATGAGTCCACGACCAAAGGCTTTATCTGCACCAACCCCACAATAAAATGGACCTTGTGGAGCAGGGAAGCCGTGTTCCGGCCAACCTAATGGTGTCGTGCCTTGTAGTAAGGTGTACTCTTGTTCATATCCAACCCAGGGCTCATGTTCAGCTCCGCCATTTTGCATGATTTGGCGTAGCCAAGCGCGTTTATTGGTTGAGTGAGGGGTATGATCGGCATTGAACACCTCACATAAAACCAGATAGTGACCGTCTCCTAAAATAGGGTCATCTACAAAGTAGACTGGTTTCAGAATGAGGTCAGAGTTATTATTAGTGGCTTGGTTGGTTGAGGAGCCATCATAGCCCCATTCAGGAAAATCAGATAGCTTGGCTTTGCCTTCTTTAATGAAGAGTATGCGAACTTTAGAGCGCATTGTTTGCGTCGGTAGACTGCCATCGTGCCAGATATAAGTTGCTTGTGATAACATCGTTGATCCTTTTAAAGTTGCCATGTTGAATGATAATCCAGTGAATGCAGTTAATTTGCAACTGATTTACCAGACGTCCCGTATTAAAACAGTATAGCATCGTGTGAATTTTATCTAGACGATGATAGGTTAACTACACGAAGGTTGCGTGAAAATAGAAGCATTATGGAGTGGTGACGGGCGTTAAATAGGGTTGGGAAAAAAGAAGCCTCATTCTGAGCAGAATGTTTAGATGCCCTTTTTGCTTTAGATCAGCTATTCAAAGGATTTAAGGGTTAATCTGTATTAAAATACGGGTTAATTGCTTTGCGCAAGCACCTTTGTTTTGTAGGGTCATTTCTTTTGCTTGTTTACCCAGGTGTTCGCGTTTTTCAGGGTTTTTCATCAGTTCAATCACAGCAGCCGAAATAGTCTCAGCGGTATCGGCAATGATAAGCGCCTTGTATTCTAGCAATTGATGGGCCACTTTCTGGAAGTTATGTAGGTGTGGTCCACTGATTTGAGGATTAGAAAGAGCAGCGGACTCAATAAAGTTATGTCCACCAATTGGAACTAAGCTTCCACCCATAAAGGTGATGTCGGTGGCTGCGTAAAAAAGCATGAGTTTGCCAACGGTATCACCCAATAAAATGGATTGATCTCTCGTGGGCATGGCCTGAGTATAACGTGCCGTTGAAAAACCAAATTTTTCACACAATGTGTAGACGTCATCAAATCGATTAGGATGACGTGGTACTAAAACCAGTAATGCGTCGGGCTGTTTGGCTAAGACGTATTGGTGTGCCGCTAAGATCATGTTTTCTTCACCATCGTGCGTGCTAGCTGCAATCCAGGTTGGGCGGTTATGCCAGCTTTTTTTCAGTTTGTCGCCTTGCTCTTGTAGGTCCTCGGGTATGTTCAGGTCAAATTTAATATTTCCGGTAACGAAGCAGCGCTCTTTGGGTAATCCAAGGGCAATAAAACGCCCAGCATCTTCTTCAGTTTGCGCGTTAATGTGAGTAATTTTTTTAAGCATATCGCGTGCTAAGTACCCAAGTCGTTGATACCCTTTGAGCGAGAGAGGGGAGATACGCCCATTGTTAATAAGAATGGGGATGTTTTGTAGATGTGCTTGATGAATGAGATTGGGCCAGAGTTCTGTTTCCATAATAATGGCAATTTTTGGATGAGTTCGATGCATAAAACGGCGCATGGCACTGTTTAAGTCGTATGGAAAAAAGCAGCTAAAATCGATATCTCTCAGGAGTTTTTCTGCTGCATGTGAGCCGGTTGCTGTGGTGTTTGTGATGAGTAGGGGGGTTTTTTTGAGATATTGTTGCAAGGCCAAAATTAAAGGCTTGGCGGCAACCGTTTCTCCTAAAGAGACACAGTGTATCCAAATGCATTCGTCAATGTGGGGGGAGAAGCCGAAGCGTTCTTGTAAGTTGCGCCGGTATCGAGGCTCTTGGTGAGATTTCTTCAATGTATGCAATAGCAATAGTGGGGAAAAAAGCATCATAAGGAAGCTGTATAGTCGTCTTAGCATAGGCTACAATCTTTTTGGTGGTCGAGGGTGACGTAACCATAACCGATTTATGAGAGTAAAGGCAAGAAATGGCTAAAAAAAAGAACAGTGAGTACACGGCAGAATCGATTGAAGTATTAAGTGGGTTGGATCCAGTTCGACGACGCCCAGGTATGTATACAGATACGACACATCCTAATCATTTAGCACATGAAGCAATAGACAACTCTGTCGATGAGGCAATTTCAGGTCATGCGACTCGAGTGGATGTCATTCATCACAAAGATGGATCCATGAGCGTCATCGACGATGGACGAGGAATGCCAGCGGATATTCACAAAGAGCACAAAGTTAGCGGTATCGAATTAATCTTAACTCGATTGCACGCTGGAGCAAAATTCTCGGGTAAAGATTATGAATTTTCAGGAGGTCTACACGGTGTTGGTATTTCTGTCGTGAATGCGTTATCGACTGATCTTGAAGTGGAAGTGAAACAAAAAGGAAAGATTCATAGCCTAAAATTCAAAGATGGAAACATCGTAGGCAAGTTAAAAGAAACAGGAGATTGCGGCCCGAAAGAAACGGGGACCTCCGTTCGGTTTAAGCCAGATGCGAAGTATTTTGACACAGTTAAATTTAATACGAAAACATTAAAACATGCGATGCGAGCGAAAGCAGTTTTGTGTCCAGGTTTAACCTTGACATTTACAGAAGACAGTACCGGTAAAACAGAGAGTTGGTGCTATGAAAAAGGCCTGGAAACCTACCTAAATCAACATATTTCTGGTTGTGTTGCATTACCCGCTGAGCCGTGGGTGAATCACTTTGACGGTAAAACAGAAAAAGTAGAGTGGGTCGTTACGTGGACGCCAGAAGATGGAGTATTGATTAGTGAAAGTTACGTCAATTTAATTCCAACATTAGAAGGAGGAACACACGTCAATGGATTTCGTTCGGGTTTAATTGATGCCATGCGTGATTTTTCAGAAACGCATAAGCTGGTTCCACGTGGTATGAAGCTCAGTGGCGATGATATTTTCGAGCACTGCTCCTATGTGATTTCATTGAAGATTCAAGAACCTCAGTTCGCAGGTCAAACCAAGGAACGACTATCTTCACGTCAAGCCAGTGTATTTGTCAGTGGAGTCGTGAAAGATGCATTTACGTTGTGGTTAAATCAGCATGTTGATCAGGGGAAAGAGCTTGCGGAATTAGTGATAAAAAACGCTCAAAAACGCTTGCGTGTAGCAAAAAAAATAACAAGAAAAAAAGTAGTGAGTGGGCCGGCGTTACCGGGTAAATTGGCAGATTGCTCGCAACAAGATATGAATGTTTGTGAGTTGTTTTTGGTGGAAGGAGACTCCGCCGGTGGCTCTGCGAAACAAGCGCGTGATAGGCATAACCAAGCCATTATGCCGTTGAGGGGAAAAATTTTAAATACCTGGGAAGTTGATTCTGAATCTGTTTTAGAGTCACAAGAGGTCCATGATATTGCGATTGCTATCGGTGTAGATCCAGGTTCAGATGATTTGAAAGGGTTGCGTTACGGTAAGATTTGTATTTTGGCAGATGCGGATTCCGATGGAAATCATATTGCAACACTTTTGTGTGCGCTATTCCTTCGTCATTTTCCAACGTTGGTTAAAGAAGGGCATATTTATGTCGCTATGCCACCGTTGTTTCGGATTGATGTGGGTAAAACTGTTTTTTATGCGTTAGATGAGTCGGAAAAACAAGGAATTCTAGATCGTATTGAAGCTGAAAAAATAAAGAGCCGAGTAGACATTCAGCGTTTTAAAGGGTTAGGTGAAATGAATCCTTTGCAGTTGCGTGAGACCACCATGAATCCGGATACTCGACGTTTGGTACAGTTGTATCTCGCCAAAGATGGGAGCGATGTAAAAATGATGGATATGCTACTTGCTAAAAAACGTGCTAAAGATCGGCGTTCATGGTTGGAATCTAAAGGGAACTTAGCGGACGTCAGTTAAGTCTCTTTTTCCAGCGTGGATTTTTATCTTTATCAATGAGTAGAGCCCGGACCCCTTCATAAAAGTCAGGGTGTGCCAAGCATAAATGTGTTATTTCTAGTTCTTCCTCGATGATATCATCGAAACCTTGGCCGATAGCATCTTGATAGGATTGAAAAGTGATTTCTAAGCTAAAAAGTGATTTTTGGCTTAAATCTTTTGCTAGGTTAGGATCAACTTTCTTTAAGGCATCATATATGTCAACTAAAGAATCGTGTTCATAACAGCGTAATAAATCAGAACTTAATTCGGGTTCTTCAGGTATCTCTATTTCAAATAGTTTGAGTGCGTCATTGATGCAAGTGTGTTTAGCCAGTGCTTCGATGATGGATTTTGCTTGATTCGATTCAGTGAGGTGTGTGCTTAGGCCTAATTTTTTCGCCTGTCCGGCTGTTAAGCTATGGCTAGATAGCGCTAAATATAAACCGATGGAATCTCTTAATCGGGTTAAATGATAGCGGGAACCAATGTCTGGAAAAAAACCGATTTTAGTTTCTGGCATCGCAAAAGAAAAATGGGGTGTTGCGATACGGTGAGAGCCATGCAAAGAAATTCCGACTCCACCACCCATCGTTATGCCATCCAAATAAGCGATATAAGGTTTGGGATAATGATAAATCAGTTGATTCAAACGATATTCATCCCGAAAATAGCGCATTGATTTTTCAATGTTGTTTATCCCATGGTAATAAAGATCGCGTATGTCACCCCCAGCGCAAAAAGCACGCCCGTTACCGTGAATGAAAACACATTGGATGGAGTCATCTTTTTTAAAGCGAGTTAAACGCTCTTTGAGCGTCAGAATCATGTCATGGTTCAATGCATTAAGTGCTTCAGGTCGGTCAAGGGTTATAACGGCCACTTGATTGTAAAAATTTGTTTTTATAAATTCGCTCATGTTCGTTCTTAGGGATAAGTGATAATTCCTGGGATTATTTGAGTTTTTTTTGTATCGGAACAATAGTCTAAACAAACTCGTTTATTTTGATGAACACAAAAACCCAAATAAGCCATGAGTAAGGACTCTATAAAATCCGGGTTTAAATTTTTTTCTTCCCAACGGATAGGAGAAATAGAAAAATGAGATAACTGTGATAAAACGGTTTCAATAATATAAGTATTGTAAGCTAACCCTCCATAAAAACCGAGATGAATGTTTTTCGTTGTTGCCTGTTCAGAGATGGCATTCGATAAAGTCGTTGCGATCACATGAGAAAGTGTTGTTAGACAATCTTGCCAGGTAAGGTTACTTTTGGCGCAAAGTACCCAGTTTAAGTTAAATTGAGAGCGATCGGCTGATTGATGAGTAGAAAAATACGGATGTGCGAGCAATTTTTCTTGCATAAGAGGGCAAACATGTCCTCGTTTCGCCCATGAGCCAGAAACATCAAATTCGTTCTTAATAATAGCGGTTGCTAAGTCAGCTGGAATAATCGACTTATCGAGAGTTAAAATATGGCGAATCAACTCGTCTATGGGCCCATTGGCAGGACCTGTATCAAAAGCGATGGTTTTTTTATTTGAAAAAATACAAATATTAGCCAGTCCCCCGCCATTGATAATCACGACATCTTGGTTCAGATCCTTATTTTTTGGATCATGGAAAAAATCATTTACTTGTGGAGAATCAAAAAGCGTTTTCAGTAGTAGCGGTGAAAGAGGTGCTGCGTGACTGCAAGTGATGCAAGCTTGTCGATGCCGAAAGACAACCGGGTAGCCTGTTTCATACGCTAACCGCTCGCCGTGAACTAACTGATCCGTGCTGCGAAGTGTAGGTTGATGATCTATTGTTTGTCCATGAGGGCTTAAAATAATCTGATTTTTAGGATAGTTTTTCAGGCCCCACTGCTCAATAACAGATCGGAAGGCATCGATTAAAAAATCGGTGATAGCTCGTTCGCCTTGACGCCGTTCAGCGATAGTGAGCTGTTCGCAAGGCGTGATGCTGAGTTTATAAAGGAGCGATCGGGTTTTTTCAGGTAATGCGATCGTTAAATTATCATGTTCTAGTAATACGCCATCGCTAGAGAAAGTGGCAGCAGAGAAATCCACCTCTTTATCGACACTGGTTCCAGTCATTGCCCCGATGTAAATTGTTTCTTTTGTTGTTATTTTTTCTGACAGCATATTTCCTCCTCTGAGTGATATCATAACAGAATTCAAGAAGCGCTTGCACTTCTGTTTTTTTTTGTTAGAATTTAACTGCGGTATTATTAAATAAGGTTAAGCAATGCGTAGGCAAAATAGAGAAGAACGGGGTATGGAATTAAGGGACATTTCAGAAAAATTGCGTCAAGAGAGAGCCCAAGCGGCAGAAGCAAAAGCGGAAGCTGAAGAAAAAGCCGAGGTTATGAGCCCATTGATGGGCGAAGCTCAAAAACAGGGAAAAAACGCAGCGTTTATTGTAACAGAACTTAACCGCCAATATTCCTTTAGTGGGGAATTAGCTTATCAACGGATATCGAGGGAACTGGACGGATTAACCTCGAGTGGCGATGCAATAAAAGGATGGACAATCGATAAAATAACAGAATGTTTGTATTATATGATTGCTAGAACACTTGATTTTTTTCTATTCCAGATAGAACAAAAATTTTTCGGAAGAGAACGTGCGTTAATA
>JBIKMG010000031.1:0-22003 GCA_044359385.1 Coxiellaceae bacterium | reverse complement strand
AGGAGCAGTTGTTATGGATTAAACAGTTTAGAACGGTTGATGAGCTTGCTGATGCACTCCGTAATTTTAAGCATCGGTACAACCATCATTGGATCATGCAGAGACACGGGTATCGTACACCAAAACACGTGCGAGATCAGTGGAAGGCTGATATGATAAAAGTCGCTTAACGGCTGTCTAATCAATGGCAGGCGCTACATAAACAGTCTCCCGCTCTGTTTCTTCAGATGCAGCTCTTGAAAAATATTAAATTGCAACCATGATACTTGGGGGAAAATCAGCCTAAAGTTTTCTTAACTAAATCAACGCGTTGAATGTTATGACAAGAGAATTTTAGTTTTTTTAATTAAATTCGTTTTAATAAATATTACGCCTCGGGTAGTAGAAATGATTTATTTAGTTTTCTTTCATCTAAAATCTCTTTAATAAAACTTAACATAGGCAAGGTCATTTTAATATTGTATTTTTCTACTTTAAAAATCTCTTGATCACAATAGTCCTCTAAAGAGGGATGTCGTTCATGTAGTAAATAAAACTTATTGGCGTTAATAAAGCTCAAAAATGTTCCTTTTTGACGTTTTTCTCGTTCATTTTTAACAAAATCATCTACTGACATTATTTGAACTGGTGCAAACTCACTGGTATCGATTTGTTGATATTTAAAAAGAGAAAAAGGTTCTTCTGGTAAATTATTTGTAATATTTTGGTTATCAAATAGTTTCCAAGTCGAAAAAAATAAGGCTATATACGGATCATATGTCCAATCTAGAACACTCGTGCCAGATTCGTAATGTTGTAGAAAAGGTTCGTGCGAGCCTGTTCTGCCCTCAGGGACTTCTGATGACTTTAAGATTCTTCCATCTAAAGAATCAAGTTGCTGAATTGGCATTATATATTGTAATAAAAAAATAAAGGTTTCCTTACTAGCCCAATAATTTGGATCAGTAGACCGCATATTTTTAAGGTTATATTCATAAAGATAGCTTTTATATTTTAAACCATACTTACACACAGAGTAGTTATATACCATTAGCTCAATAAAATGCCAAAATATTGTTTCGATTCTTATCCTTCCATGAGCGGTTAGATGGTATGCTAAATTATAATTCTGTTCGTTTAAACCTTCTGCATTAAAAAGTATGCGCACTTTTTGAAGCGCCTCTGGCTCCACAAACCATTCATTTTGAATTTTTTCTTTAGTATGGGGGTATTGTTCCCAAAGTTTCTTTGTATTTTCTTCTCTAAAACCGCTTGGCTGCAAACGATAACTAGCTTTTTCATGCCCACGAAAAATATAATCCCGCCCTAGCTTTTCAAAATTAGCAAGCAAACCTAAAAGTTCGTTTTTTTCTTCAATGTTTTTTTCTAAAATCATATTAATTTTGCCAAAAAAATACTAAAAAAGACGCATTTTTTAACGGAAAGCAGCTTGAACCGTTTAGACTTAAGCCTTTTGACCTTTATCTTCTATTTTACCAGAAACTCGCTTTTCTCTTGAATCATAAGTAAAAATTTCATCTCGATAAATTGATTGATAAATGACTAAAAAGTTTAATTTATCAATAAAATTAACAGCCGATTGATTTTGATTATCATGATATTTAAACGTTAATAGTGCTTGGGTTTCATTTATCTTCATAACAGTGCCTGATCCATAATCAAACGGAGTTACTTCGCTAAACATTGCTAATTGTTTATTCAAAAATTTATTATATGTTCGAGTATCATTACGTGAAACCTCTTTATCACCATAAAACAATACAAAGTCTTTTATAATTGCAGGACCAGTGCCACAATTCATTAACTCAAACGAAACAAACCCCTTATTCCCTTTTGGACTATAATATATTTTAGCCCCCAGAAAAGGACGTACCGAAAGTTTATTGTGTTTGAGATTTTGCCTACCCTGCCAGATTGTTATCCATAATGCACAACCGGCAACAAACGCCGATGCCAGCGCTATGTGGTTTTCAATACTCCAATTCATATGCTATCCTCTTAAACTAATTGAATGTGCGGTCACGCATCGCAATTTACTATTAACTTATTTTGAAGTCCATTTTTAGAGCAAATTTTAGCTATTAACTATTGTGGGGATTTTGTGGGGATTAGATGTAGGCTACTGTGATAAACTGTGATAATTCGTAACGCGCGACCCAATTTTTTAGTAATAAAATCAATAAGTTACGATTCATGGCTCGGCCTCATAATCCTTTGGTCCTAGGTTCAAGTCCTAGTGGGCCCACCAATTTCCCATCAGAAAATGCCTGACGCAATAACTAGGCGGCTTTGCTTTTTTGGGGGGTAACAGAACTTCTGTTTTATACAGAAAGATCATCCCACCGGATAGTATCTCGACCCATTTGGGCCAAAAATGCATTGGCTTTTGAAAAATGGCGGCAGCCTAAGAAGCCGCGGTGAGCGGACAGGGGTGAAGGATGGGGTGCTTCTAAAATTAGGTGACGAGATGGATCTAATCGATCTGCTTTTTTGCGGGCACTAGCCCCCCAAAGCATAAATACCACGGGTTTTTTATGCTGGTTAACACAATCAATAACATGGTCGGTAAAGCGGTGCCAGCCGAACTTAGCATGAGACTGCGGTAAGTTTTCTTCAACGCTCAAGGTAGAGTTGAGCAATAATACACCTTGTTTTGCCCAGCCCGATAGGTCACCGTATTTTGGGTTTTGCATACCGATATCGTGTTCTAGTTCCTTAAAAATATTCTGTAGTGAGGGTGGTTGACGAATCGACTTTTGTACTGAAAAAGAAAGGCCATGAGCTTGGCCTGCGCCATGATAAGGGTCTTGTCCTAAAATAACCACTTTTATGTCCTCAAAAGCAGTTAGCTTAAAAGCGTTAAATATCTGCTCTTTCGGTGGAAATATGATTTTTCCTTGTTTGCGCTCTTCATTTAAGAGACTGAGAATTTCAAGAAAATAGGGGCTTTGTTTTTCTGCTCCCAAAATTTCTTTCCAAGTAAGTAAGGTGCATACAGTCATTTATTTTTCCCTCATGGTTCGACCAGGAATCGCCTAGTAGGCGACTTAATCTAGGTAGAGTGATTGAATTTGGGCGGTTATCTTACCACAGTATAGGCATCGGTGTAGCCAAGCTGATGAAGCTCTTGATAGAGTTTGTCAACTAGAGATATCTGGGTTACCGGGCCCAATTGCAGTCGATACCAGGTTTGGCGATTCACTTTTGCCAATTCAATCTGGCTTTTCGTTCGTATAAGAGAAGAACCAATTTGGGTGGCAACCGATTTTGCTTGCGCTAAAGTTTTATAGGAGCCAATTTGCATATACAATTCAGGTTGGTGAGGTATTGATTTAGGGGGGTCCATGTTCAGAGAGGTGACTTCAACTAGAGCGGTTCCTTGGTTGGCATAACCTAGTTTTTTTGCAGCTACATAAGAGAGGTCCATGATGCGATTATCTGCGAAGGGGCCGCGATCATTAACCTTGACAATGACACTCTTACCATTTTTCAAGTTGGTGACTCGGACAAAAGATGGAATGGGTAGTACAGGACTCGCTGCCGTCATCGCAAACATATTATACGGTTCACGTGTAGAGGTGAGTCGTCCATGAAATTTACGGCCATACCAAGATGCAATGCCACGTTGATCATAATGATTGGCTGTTGAAAGGACATGATAGGTCTTGCCAAGTACGTAATAGGATTGCGGATTTCCATAACGGCTTTTGGCCAGTGGTTCTGGCTTAGCATCCGGTATCTTGCTGATATCAACGTCCTGTTTAGGAGGGCCATCTTGATTAATTTGGGTCGTGCACGCGCCCAAACAGATGGTCAGTACCAAAATGGCAAGTAATTTGTGCATGTGAGTGCTCCTAACTTAACGTCTGCTGCTTATCCTTGAGTTAGGCATCATGCTAGCTTTTATGATTCGATAGATCCAGCTTTGTTTTATGGGTTGAGTTGTGATTAAATTTACCCGATTTTGTCAGTTAGAAGGGGGGGGGTATGTTAGATTTTGTTTATGGTTATCATGCTGTTGAGGCTGTCTTGCAACATGCTGAAAGCCGAGCTAAGTGTTTGTGGGTTGTCGCCAAGAGTGATAGGCGGCTTGAAATGATCATGTCACAGGCAAGCAAAAAAAGTATACCCAGTAAAAAAGTGTCTCGTGAGGAGATAGAGGATAAATTTTCAGACTTAGGACTTTATCAAGGTGTAGTACTTGAGGTCAAGCCAACCTCTGTCTATGGCGAAGGGGAGCTTGAAGGTTTGGTTTCAGCTGCAATCGAGTTAAAAGGACGCGTCACGGTGCTTGCATTGGATGAGGTCCAAGATCCCAGAAATCTCGGTGCCTGTCTCCGTTCGGCAGCAGCCTACGGTGTTGATGTTGTCGTTATTCCCAAGCGTCGAGCCGCGACATTGACCCCTGCGGCAGAAAAGGTCGCTTGTGGTGGGGCTGTTTTTGTTCCTGTAGTTGCAGTGACTAACCTTGTTCGTTCGTTAAAAGCCTTGCAAGCTCAAGGGCTCTGGGTGGTGGGTACGTCATTGGATACAAAGCATGAGCTAAGTGACATTGATTTAACGGGTAAGGTGGTCATTGTCATGGGCGGTGAGGCAGAGGGTATTCGTCAACTCACAGAGAAAACGTGTGATTATTTGGCTAAAATTCCAATGTCAGGCGTGTTACCTAGTTTAAATGTTTCTGCGGCGACAACTGTTTGTTTGTATGAACAGTTTCAGCAACAAAAGAAAAAAAAATAAAGCTTCATTTGTTGTCTTTAAATATTTTAGCTATAGTGTCTCAATACACCGTTTATTAGGAGTTTTTCGTGTACAAGCAAATCACGCATATTGAATTTGATATGTTTAGAGGCCGCCAAACGCTTGCGATTGTGGATGTTCGTGACGAAGAGAGTTTTGAGCAGTCTCATATTCCAGGTGCGATTCACTTAACCATGGATATGTTAGAGGATTTCATCAGTACTTCAGATAAAAATATGCCGACGATTGTGTATTGTTATCACGGAGTGACTAGCCAATCGGTTGCGCAATTGCTTGTGGAAGCAGGTTTTTCTTGTGTTTACAGTTTAATTGGTGGATTTGAATACTGGCAAAATGCGCATACTCGGTTAGAAGATTAGTCACCCAAAAATTTTTATTTTTGAAGCCATAGTTTCTTCCGATGAAGTAATTAGGTGTTTAGTTTATAAAATTGTAGTGCATTTCCATATAAAATGATTGCAGCATTTTCTTCGTTAAAAAGCCTTCGGATTAATTCAATATCAGAGATATCTAGTCGACGTGGGGAGCGAGCAGCAGGTAGGTCCCTACCAAACATCAATGCATGGGGATTGATGGCGTGAATTTCAGTTAGGACTTGCGATAATTTAATGCTGTCAAAATAATGAGAAATGTATTGGATTTAGTTTGAAAGTTGTTGGAAATTAAGGCACCGGCTGTCATCCCGTACTCGTTAGCAGTTGTTAGGTATTCCTCACAGCTGTAATTGGAGGCTAGGTAGCCTTGGTTTTCCTCGAGAGGAAGTCCACGTTCAAAAATATGGAAGTAGCTGCCAAATATAGACATGGTCAGTCTTTATTCTTGGGTAGCCTGCCATATATGCCCCCTACTGTTTTGTAACGCGTTACCCTATTTGTCGTTGTCACGAATGAGAGGATCGGGATCGTCAAGTAAATGAAAAGTCTTGCCAGCAGCAGGCTTAAGCCATTGCTCAAAAGAGTCTGCCATGGATTCAGGAGATGGGGGAGTCAGTGAGTAGTCGGTAGAAGGTAATCTTTTTTCTTCTTTAACTTGTGTTGGTTCAGGAGAGCTTTGAGTTCCGCCTAGCATTTTACGCATTTGCTCAATTGTTTTTGATGCTTCGCTGAGCTCAGCTATTTTTCGTTCAGCCTGTTTTTTGAAAGTAGCATATTCATTATTTTTTTCCATCAACAGTAAATTTAAATCGTGACTTCCTTTTGCTTGTCTCCCGAGTTCTCTACCTTGCTCCTCCAGGTTTTCTTCCAATGACCTGATTTTTTCTTCAGCTGTTGTTAGTTGGTTTTTCAGATCACTGAGTAGTTGATGATGCCCATTGTCTTTTTCGTGTAATTTTTTTTCTAATTCAAGTTGCTTGGCTTTTAGACTTGATTGAATTTGCATAGATGCGTTTAGCTCTAATTTGAGTTCTGCACACTCGTCTTTAAACCGTGCAGAAGAATTTCGCGCCTCAATTAATGCTTCACTGTGTTGCTGACATCCTGAGTGTAGTCGACTCAGTGCTTCTTGTATGACAGCTATATCTTGATTTGTTTTAACAGACATACTGGCTTGAAAGGGTTGGTCTATGTTGTGTGCGTTTTCAGACATGTTGATCACCTTACTTTAATAGCGGTATTTTTTATCTCATAAAACAGTACATTAAATCATATTATATATCGAAAAAAAACTTATGCAACCCAGGGATAGATCTATTTTTTAGGGGGTCCTTGTCTTTAATTATGGGATTCGTTACCCTTCAATTTTTGGAAACCACTATGTTAGAACAATGGTTAACAGCAGTGACAAAAACACAAATCAAAGACATTCGTCTGGGTTTAGATCGCTGTATTCAGGTGGCTAAAAAACTTAATTTAATTAATTGGAGTATACCTGTTATTACTGTTGGTGGAACTAATGGAAAAGGTTCAACTATCGCGACGTTAGATGCTATTTATGCGAAAGCGGGGTATAAGCGCTTACTGTATACATCTCCTCATCTTCATCGCTTTAATGAACGAATTCATATCAACGGTGTTCCAGTTTTAGATGAGGTTTTTATGCAAGCGATAAAAATTATCGACTTGGTAAGAGAAAATATTCAGTTAACGTTCTTTGAGTGGGTAACATTAGCGGCTTTAGAAATTGCAAAAAAATCAGGATTAGATATTTTGTTACTAGAGGTTGGCTTAGGAGGAAGGCTTGATGCAGTTAATTTAGTCGAGTCTGATTTAGCGATCATCACATCGATTGCATTAGAACACACAGAGTATTTAGGTGATACACGGGAGGCGATTGCCTCTGAGAAATCAGGTATTTTTCGTCAAGGTAAGCCTGTGGTTTGTGGTGAGCAGGATATTCCACTTCCGATGATTGAAAGAGCGAATGAACTGTCGGCACCTCTTTTTTGTTATGGAAAAGAATACAGTTTGAGACAAAATAGTTCGGGTTGGACTTTTGAAAATACAGCAGGTTTTCAATTAGAAGGGCAAGGCTCGCTTTATTTAAAATCAGAAAATTTGGCAACAGGACTGCAGGCAGCTTATTTATTAAATAATAGATTGCCGGTTTCCAGAGAGGTTCTTCAGGGAGCCCTTAGTGGCCTCAAGCTGACTGGTAGAATGGAAACGAAGGTGGTTCAGGGAAGGATAATCCTATTTGATGTCGCGCATAATCCGCAGTCTGTTGCGTATTTAGCACAAAACCTGACTCAAGTGGCAGGTCGAACTTGGGCAATATTTTCTGCTTTAGGATCCAAGGACGTCAAGAGTATGCTAAAGTTCATACAGCCTATGATCGATCATTGGTTGGTCCCACAATTAATGGATTCTCGAGCGATGTCGTTGTCGAATTTGAAGGTGTTTTTGAGCGAAGTGGGTCTGGTGGATTATTTTTCTTCAACTCGAGAAGCGGTAACTGAATTTTTTCAAGCTTCTTCAGTCGGTGATCGTTGTGTTGTTTTTGGTTCATTTGTTACCGTTGGTTCTGTTCAAGCAGATATGGAGAAATACCTGAATGAAAGCTTCATATAAATTGAGAGCAATGGGTTTTTTGGTTGTTTTAGTTTTAGGGGTAGGTGTTGCGATGCTGGTTTTACATCCTAAAAAAAGGTTAGCTAAAGAATCGAGGATGAATGAAAATACCCACCCAGTTGTATTATTGCCATTGATCAATGAGGAAGTGAAAACGAATAGATCTGTAGAAAAAAATCAAAAAATCGATAGCTCTTCTTCGTCGGCAACTAAAGTTGAGTCTGAGCAGTCAGCTTCAAAATTAGGTTCGATCAAAAATCCAGTCGCTCTAGCAGTAGCAGGCTCTGTACACGGATCGCATATTCGCTCGCAATCCGTAGTTCAGCTCACGATCTTTCTGCAGGTGGCTTCGTACAGTTCGCTTGAAAATGCAGATGCTATGCGTAGCCAATTAGACTCATTGGGTTATCTATCTCGTATTAAATTGGTTCGTATTGACAAAAAGAATTGGTATCGACTGAGTGTTGGTCCATTTAAGGATAAGAGTCAGGCTAGCGTAGCTCAGCAAGCTATTGAGAAAAGGTGGAAGCTTAAGCCAAAGATGCAGGTAGCGTTGATAGACTAAGAGAAATGGCGATTAATAAAGAGGTGATGTATGAGTTGGGCGGATTATGGATTAATGGCAGTGATTGTGATTTCAGTGATTATAGGTTTGTTTCGTGGTTTTCTTCGCGAAGTGTCTTCTTTGCTTCTTTGGATTTCTGGCATTATGCTGACACTTCATTACTTGCCAACGATAGAAAAGTATCTCGCCTATCGAGTAAGTTCAATTTATCTCCGTTATGCGATTATTATTGTGGCTGTTTTGATTCTCGTTTTGTTGATGAGTTGGTTACTTGGAAAAATTTTGCATTTGTTGATTTCATCTGCAGGACTTGGATTGATCGATCGATTTCTGGGTGTTATCTTTGGTTTTTTGAGAGGAATTGTTCTGGTGAGCTTTTTGATTATTCTCGTAGAGGCAATGGATATGTCAAGTACGCCTGTGCTTCGAGACTCCGTATTCGTGAAAACAGTTCAGCCATTGGCGAATTGGTTTGCTTCGATGATTCCTAAAAATTTCACCGAAAAAATAACGAATGACCTTAAAAATAGTTTAAAGAAAGAAGGTATTTGAGTATGTGTGGTGTTGTAGGCGTGCTATCAAAATCTCCGGTTAATCGTGTTCTCTATGATGCGTTGTCTATTTTGCAGCATCGGGGACAGGATGCTGCAGGAATAGTGACCTCGAATGAGTCAAGCTTCTATACTTGCAAAGGTAATGGGCTAGTTCGAGATGTCGTAACCCCGAATCAGCTCGATCTTTTATTGGGGGATATCGGACTGGGACATGTGCGTTACCCAACGGCGGGCACTTTATGCAAAGAGGAGTCTCAGCCTTTTTATGTCAATTCACCCTATGGTTTATGTTTGGTGCATAATGGTAATTTGACGAATAGCGATGAATTAAGAAAAGAGTTGATTGAAAAAGATTTTCGACATTTAAATACGCAATCAGATTCTGAGGTTTTGTTGAACGTGATTGCTCATGAACTATCTGTGACAGCCCGTTTGAAATTCAACCCTGAACAATTATTCAAAGCATTAGAAGCGGTGTATTGCCGAGTTGAAGGTGCATTTTCTTGTATTATGTTAATAAATGGTTATGGGTTACTGGCTTTTAGGGATGCTCACGGTATTCGCCCTTTGGTTTATGGAACAGAGGATGATTCACATTTATTTGCCTCTGAAAGCATCGTATTGCATTCCTTGGGATATGAATTAAATAGTCAGGTTAAGCCCGGTGAGGCCGTGTTTATTGATTTAAAAGGGAAGGTGCATCGCCATCAATGTAAGAGTCATGTGATACCAACACCGTGTCTTTTTGAGTATGTTTATTTATCTCGTCCAGATTCAACCGTAAATGGTATTTCTGTTTATGCTGCTAGGCGTTTAATGGGGGAGTACCTGGGTAACAAAATAGGAAAGGAGTTTCCAAATCATGATATCGATGTGGTGATGCCTATTCCAGAAACCAGTCGAAGTTCTGCGTTATCATTAGCTTCAGCTATGGGTCTTCCTTATAGCGAAGGGTTTGTTAAAAATCGTTACGTGGGCCGTACATTTATCATGCCTGATCAAAAAGAGCGACAAAGTTCTATTGCTATGAAGCTCAATGCGATTAGACAAGAGTTTCAAGGAAAAAATGTATTACTGGTGGATGATTCTATCGTGAGAGGAAATACATCTCGAAAAATTATTGAGCTAGCACGTAAGGCCGGTGCGCGTAAAGTCTATTTCGCCTCAGTCTCTCCACCGGTTATTTATCCCAACGTATACGGAATTGATATGCCATCGGCTAGGGAGTTGGTTGCAAACGGAAGCAGTATTGAGGAAGTAGCAAGAAAAATAGGTGCAGATCGTTTGTTCTATCAAACGCTGACGGATCTCAAGCGTGCGATTAATGATGCAACCCCTCCGGGGATAGAGCCTTTTTCTGCATTTGAGGACTCCATTTTTACGGGTAGCTATGCTGCAGGAAAAATAGATGCAGCATATTTAATGAGGTTACTTCAGAGTCGAACCAAGCAGTCTTCATTTTGAAGTCAGTTTTTTTAGTGTGTACTCAGATAAGAAATAAAATTTTCAGCCAATGAGATGTGTTGTCAGTCATAGATAGTGTAGGTTGCTATTTATTTCGGTAAGTAATACGTGATTTCTCCGGTTTGCTTCATGTTTCCAGCCCAAAGGCCTGCTTGCACACCTTGGCCCATGTAAATATCAATATGATTTTTTCCATGGATGGCACCACCTGTATCTTCCGCTGTTAAAAGTAGGTTCCATGGCTTATGATCAAAAGGGTCAGTTGTCGTGACTGCAATGATAGAGCCGAGTGGAATCCATTGATTGTCTACAGCTGCAGATAATCTGCTTTTTAGTTCAACGCCTAGGTTTCCAATGACTAGATGGTTTTTTTGGGGCTTGAAAAAAACAAACGCGGCATCTTGTTCAAAAATGCTTTGTTGTTGTTTGGGGTGTTTTTCTAGGTAGTTGCGGATGCCAGGCATACTTAGCTGCTCACGGTTTATCAGCTGATTGTCGAGTAAGTAGTTCCCGATACTCGTGTAGGGAAGATGATTTTTTCCAGCATAGCCAAGCCGTAGATGATCGCCACTGTTAAATATCAATTCCCCAGACCCTTGAATTTGTAAGAAGAATCGATCAATCCTGTTCGTCCAAGCCAGTATAGGAAAGCCTGTAGGACCTAATTGATTAATTTCTTGACGTCCCAGTTTTTGTAAATTTTCATTTTTGGGTAGTCCCAAAATAGGTACTTCACAACTAGGCTGTTTTTGCCAGCAGGCATGAATAATAGGAGCATAGTACCCAGTGATAAGTACATCCTGGCCAATTTGATAATGCTTGCTAAAGTTAGTTTCAAAAAAAATCCGCGCAGTGAGTTCTGTTTTATTTTTTTCTTCTATCCATTTTAGGCAAACTTTTTGCCATCGTTTGCGTAGTAGAGTGTGATCGTGCCAAGTTTTGCTGCCTTTACTTTCTAGTTGTACGCATGAGCGTGACCAGTGGTTTATGCTATCCAGATAATGAACGACAGATGAAGGTGTTGCCATCAGATAGCTCGGTGCCAGTAGTAAGAGTAGGAGTCGGATTTTCATGGGCTTTTCCAGAATTAATTTCCACTGAGTGTATCATTAGATATGTTAGGGGGCTAAGATATATTGATTCCATGTGATGTCAAATTGCCTGAAAACTAAACGATAGTTTTTGTTCATATTCGAGAAATATGCAAAGATAGTTTGAGTGGTTATTCACAATTTCTGTGGATAATGCTGTGTATCAAGCTGAGGGAAATTTTTAATATTCTTATTAATCAATAATTTGGAGCCGATTTTTTCGGATGAGACGTTTCTGTTCGATTTTCTGTAATTGACAGATAAGAAGTTTCAATTTAGGGTAGGGTCTGGAATTCACAGGGTGTATGTCAGTGAAAAAGTCAGACAGGAACTTGATTTGGATTGATCTTGAGATGACAGGTTTAAACCCAAGTGTCGACCGTATTATTGAGATTGCTACAGTAATAACAAATAGTGATTTGACAGAATGGATTGACGGCCCTGTGATGACTATTCACCAATCGAATGAGCTGCTTGCGCAGATGGATGATTGGAATCAGTCTCAACATGGTGCTTCTGGCTTGACGGATCGAGTTCGTGTCAGCCAGATAACAACCCAAGAGGCAGAGCGAAAAACAATTGAGTTTTTAAAAGAATATGTAGATCCTGGACTATCACCGATTTGTGGGAACAGTGTTCATCAAGACAAGCGTTTTTTGTATAACGAAATGCCAAAGCTCGCAGAGTATTTTCATTATCGTCATTTGGATGTTAGCACGCTAAAAATTATTGCTCAGCGTTGGGCCCCGAGTGTGCTTGCGCATGTTCAAAAGCAAGATGCACACAGAGCATTGATTGATATTCATGAATCGATAGAGGAGATGCGAGTTTATCGCCGGTTTTTACTGAATATTCCATTAGAAGGGGGGGGGGGATGATTGCTGTTTTAGTTATTTTTCTCGCGTATTTGTTGGGGTCATTGCAGTTTGGTATTGTCTTATCGCGCTTATTTGGAAAAATGGATCCTAGGAGCGTAGGCTCAGGAAATACGGGAGCTACGAATGTAGCGAGAAATTCCGGTATGAAAATGGGCTTATTTGTTTTGTTGGGTGATGTATTAAAAGGAGTGCTTGCTGTACTAATGGGTTATTTGTTTGGTTTAAATGAAGTGGGTGCTGCGTTAGCGGGTTTGGCTGCAGTGGTTGGTCATATGTATCCCGTATATTACCAATTCAAAGGTGGGAAAGGCGTAGCAACTGCGTTGGGTGTCATACTGACATTTTCTATTTCAGCAGCCCTAGTCGGTATTTTGATTATGTTAGTTGTCGTTGCACTGACTAAGTATGTTTCCTTAGGTTCTATTATTGCAACCTTTGTCGCTACTATTTATATAGGGTTGACCCATAGCGGCTACTACATGATGCCTATAATTGCGATAGCGATTTTAATTATTTGGCGCCATGGGGAAAATATCTCTCGCCTTTTGAAGGGGCGAGAGAGTAAGTTTAAGTTTGGAAACAAGTAATAATTTAGCCGGCTGTTTCTCAAGTTCAGTCAAATGGCTGAGCTCGCGTCGGAGGCTTAACGCTGAGGGTTTTCTAGCAGACTATCTAGAGCCCCCTCAGGCGTTAGTCGTCTCTCACTACTCTTGCTTCGCTTCTTCTAGTATCGGCTGATCTTTTGCATCTTTGATGCTTAAACGAACACGGCCTTGACGGTCGATATCAATCACTTTGACTTTGATTTCATCGTTTTCTTTAACATGATCCGTTACTGTTTCTACATGGTCGTCAGAGATTTGAGAAATGTGAACCAAACCTTGGCAAGAACCATTGAGGAAAGTAACGATTGCGCCAAAATCCATGATTTTAACGACTTGGCCGTTGTATATCTTGCCTATTTCTGCTTCAGCTGTTAGCTCTTGAATACGCTGGATAGCGCGTTCTGCATCCTCTTTGTTAACAGCAGCAATCTTAACGGTGCCATCATCATTGACTTCGATGGTTGTATTAGTGGTTTCTGTTAACTCACGAATAGTCGCGCCACCTTTACCGATGATGTCACGAATTTTATGGGGTTGAACCTGAATGGTTGTGTAGCGAGGAGCAAAAGAAGAGACATCTATTCTAGGTTCTGAAATAGCTTTGTTCATTTCACCCAGAATATGTAAACGGCCATCTTTTGCTTGTGCTAGGGCAGCCTTCATGACTTCCTTCGTAATACCGGATATTTTGATATCCATTTGCAAAGCTGTAATACCTTGGTCGGTGCCCGCTACCTTGAGATCCATATCACCTAAGTGATCTTCATCACCTAAGATGTCACTTAAGATAACGTAGTTATCATTATCCTTAATAAGACCCATGGCAATTCCTGCAACCGGTGCCAAGATTGGAACCCCTGCATCCATCAGTGCCAAGCTTGTTCCACAAACTGTGGCCATTGAGCTTGAGCCGTTACAAGCAGTTATTTCAGATACCACGCGCAGTACGTATGGAAAATCTGTGTTATTAGGTATTACAGGTAAAATGGCACGTTTGGCTAAACGTCCATGACCAATTTCTCTGCGCTTGGGTGAACCCAAAAAGCCAGTTTCACCAACAGAGTAAGGGGGGAAGTTATAGTGCAGCATGAAATCATCGGTTGCATCGCCTCCAAGTGTGTCTATTTTTTGCCCATCACGTTCCGTTCCTAATGTCGCAACAACGAGGGCTTGAGTTTCGCCTCGAGTGAAAAGAGCAGAACCATGCGTGCGAGGTAGAATTCCCAAGCGAATGTCAATTGGGCGAACTGTTTTTGTGTCACGACCATCTATGCGTGGCTTGCCAGACAATACTTCTTGGCGAACATGGTTTTTTCCCAGTTTATTAAATTGAGTTATCACTTCTTCGCTAGTTGTTTGACTTCCTTCAGGAGCTAGCTCCGCTGTTGCTTTTTCAGCTAATAAAGTGATAGCTGCATTGCGATCTGCCTTTGTCCGGATTTGATAGGCTGCTTTTAGATCGTCTCCAATCAGGGTGGATACTTGAGAGGCTAATGCTTCTTCAGCAGATGTTGTTTCTTTAGGAGTCCAGTTAGCTGCAGGCTTACCCGCTTCTTCCTTGAGTTCTTTGATTGCTTGAATAGCGGGCTGCATTGCTTCCAGACCAAACATGATCGCATTGAGTGCTTCTTCTTCGCTAATTTCTACGGCTTCAGATTCAACCATAATCACCGCATCAGAGGTACCAGCAACAACAAGGTCTACGCAAGAATCAGCTAACGCTGTAAATGAGGGATTTAAAATAAATGCCTCATTAATCATGCCAACACGTACACCGGCAATCGGGCCATTGTTGGGTAAACCAGACAGAGAAAGTGCTGCAGAGGCACCAATAAAGGCCAACATGTCACTAGGTACTTCAGGGTCATAGGAAACAACCATGGCCATGATTTGTACTTCATGCATATAACCTTTTGGGAAAGTGGGTCGAATAGCACGATCGATTAAACGAGAGGTCAGTGTTTCATTCTCAGAGGGGCGGGATTCTCGTCTGAAGTAGCCACCTGGAATTTTCCCAGCTGCATAGGTTTTTTCAAAGTAGTTGACGGTCAATGGAAAAAAAGAGTTATTTTGATTCGTTTTATTGCCGACACAAGTCACTAATACCGTGGTTCCACCGCAGCTGATCATGACAGCACCGTCTGCCTGACGAGCCACGAGCCCTGTACTTAATTCAACGGTTTTATCACCCAGTTGAAAGGACTTTTTAATTTCATTTAGCATGTTAAGGTATTTCCTTCTTGTTATTAGATGTTTTTAGCTCGAATGCTGAGCTCTTTAACGATTATTTCGAAGCGGGCCAAGTTTGATTCCTTCAAGTAGCGCAGCATTTTCTTGCGAGCAGAAACCATGATTTCCATTCCGCGACGAGAATTGTAATCATGCTTGTGAGACTTTAGGTGCTCTGTTAGGGCTTGAATTTTCTTAGTTAAAAGAGCTATCTGTACTTCAGCTGAGCCGGTATCTTTATCGTGCTGCTGATACTTTGTTACGATTTCTTGAATCGTTTCGGTTGGTAATGACATGATGTTCTCCTGGAGTAAAATAAAAAACTGCCGAATCCGCTGTCATTAACAGAAACCGGCCACAGGCGCGGAGTATATCCGAGATGATCGAGTATTCATAGTCGAAATCTGTAACTTGACACAACTGCCCGATTTAAGTCGCTGTATTAGTCTGAGGTGCAGGTTTTTAGGTAAAAAAGCCGGTGGCGTTTCTTTCTCACCAGTTAGTCCAAGATTGTGCGGGAGATAATTCACTTATTCTCAGGGGTATTTTTCTTATGGTCGGAAATTGCCTGGGGTTTTCCATTCTTACTGAGTGCAACATAGGTGAAAACCGCAGCTGAAACGAGGTGTTTCGCTGTGGATTCTTGAGTTAAATTTATCGCCCATGCCTCAATTCCTATTCGTACAGAGGTATGGCCTATTCCTAAGTTTTCAGCATAAAAACAGACATACTCACCCACATGAATAGGGGCTTTAAAAGACATGGAGTCAACAGCAACGGTAGTTACTCGACATCGTGAGATTTCCTGAGCGAGAGCTGCTCCTGCAAGATCCAAGTGCGAGAGGAGCCAGCCACCAAAGATATCGCCATTGGCATTGACATCTTTGGGCATTGCACAAACGCGGATGACTAGTTCACCCTTGGGTTGTCTATCTGACATCGCTCACTCCTCTTGTTTTCAGCTTAAGTATATAAGTAGGGGGGATAGATTAACAAATGGGAACTCGGTTCTTTAGTTTTTGGCGATGGATAGAGAGATTTTAGATGAGGTGTTTGGAGTCGTGGTTACTCAATTAATGGTGGCCAGACCCAGAATCGAACTGGGGACACAAGGATTTTCAGTCCTTTGCTCTACCGACTGAGCTATCTGGCCAACCAAGAAGAAAACATTAAACAGTGGGTAGGTGGGTGATGTCAAGCAGCTCCTGTCGTGCAAAGCAATTCTCGGCGAATATAAGGACTAAGGGTAGCTTGAATGACTCATCAGGAATTTGATACAGGGTGCTTGTGCCTGGCATTGACAAAGGGATTTATTCGTCCCAGAATGCATCCCCTATCACTCATACCGGGACAAAGCTATGGCCAACGCAAGTGATCGCTTGCCGCGACGGACCTTTGCCATTATCTCTCACCCTGATGCGGGCAAAACAACGCTGACCGAAAAGTTACTGCTATTTGGTGGCGCTATTTCATTAGCAGGCTCTGTAAAGGGTAGAAAGGCTGATCGACATGCGACCAGTGATTGGATGGAGCTAGAAAAACAGCGCGGCATATCCATTACAACTTCCGTCATGCAGTTTCCGTATTTAGGGACGATGATTAATTTATTGGATACCCCGGGTCATGCCGATTTCTCTGAAGATACTTACAGAACATTGACTGCAGTTGATGCAGCGATGATGGTTATTGATGCCGCGAAGGGAGTGGAGGCAAGAACGATTAAATTGATGGAAATTTGCAGGATGCGAAAAACACCCATTACTACGTTTGTGAATAAACTAGATCGTGAAGGTAGAGATCCACTCGAGCTGTTAGACGAGATTGAGCGTGTTCTTAAAATTGCTTGCGTCCCGATAACTTGGCCCATTGGCATGGGCAAGTTTTTTCGTGGTGTTTATCATTTGGTGGAAGATAAAATTTATGTTTTTGATGCGATGTCCAAATATGAGCGATCGATTGCAAAAGAAATTGAGGGTATTGCTTCTGTGGAGTCAAAAAATTTCTTAAGTGATGAATACAATGCCTTGTTAGAAGCGGTTGAGCTCTTAAAAGAAGCATCGATAGGGTTTGATGAGGCATCTTATTTGAGGGGAGAGATAACGCCTGTTTTTTTTGGATCGGCTGTTAATAATTTTGGTGTCAAATTATTGTTGGATTCATTTGTAAAGCATGCGCCACTACCCCAATCCAGGCAAGCAAATACGCGCTTGGTTGAATCGAGTGAGTCTAAGTTCACAGGTTTTGTATTTAAAATTCAAGCTAATATGGATCCTGCGCATCGTGATCGAATTGCTTTTTTGCGAATTGTCTCTGGCGAGTATGAAAAGAACATGAAAACCCTGCAAGTCCGAACAGGTAAGCAGATGATATTGAATAATGTTCATACTTTTATGGCGGGCTCACGTGAGCATGCGGAGTTTGCATCTGCGGGTGATATTATCGGTCTACATAATCACGGTACAATACAGATTGGAGATACGTTTACGCAGGGTGAGCAGCTAAAGTTCACGGGCATCCCCAATTTCTCACCTGAGCTTTTTCGAGTTGTTCGGCTAAAAGATCCTTTAAAGCAAAAAGCGCTTTGGAAAGGTTTGTTGCAGCTCTCAGAGGAAGGGGCCACTCAGGTTTTCCGTCCACTCGTAGGCAATGAAATTGTATTAGGTGCAGTAGGTGTTCTCCAGTTTGAGGTCGTTGCCTATCGTTTGAAGTCAGAATACAGTGTTAGTTGCGTCTATGAAAATTCTAATGTAGCTACCGCTCAGTGGGTGACCTGCCAAGATCAGAAAGTATGGGAAGAGTTCAAAGAAGTTGAGATTCGTCATTTAGCTATGGATGCCGGAGGTTATTTAACCTACCTCGCTCCATCACGGGTTAATTTGCAAATTACCCAAGAACATTGGCCAAAAGTACAATTTTTCAAATCCCGAGAGCATTAGCAGGGCTGTCCTCTTTCTTCTCCTGGACAGAGTCAGGGGGGGGGCTTGGGCTAGAGGGTGGAGTGTTGCTTGACTTTTTATGTTGACTGAGTAAGTTGCCTAGCTTTTCCCGAAGATTTGAGTATTCGCAACACATAACTCGAGCAGGATCGCCGGGCAAATTTTCGCTGCATTTTTCCATCTTTCTAACAGTATCAGGGTCAGAAGAAAGAAGAATAAAGGTGGATCTAGGATTATTTTGAATGAATGTTTGAACGTTCGGTGAGAGAGCAGGTTCATCAGGACTTGGCGCCAAATTATTGCCGTCACCGATGAATAATAAGCAGGGCTGAAGTTTTTTGTCGGCTAGAAGGGACGCTATCGATGGATGGGATTTAAATAAGAAATCGTTAGGGTTTTTCATTCCAAAAGCTATTTGAGCTACCTTCATCCATAGCTTAGTATTAACGATAGATTCTTTGTTACTAAAAGTAACGATGCCTGCATACTTCAAGTAAGTACCTCAAGTTATAGCTTTTCGATCACCTGATAATGCTCACTCAAGCGATCTAAAGTTGTGGACAGTGTTTTGAGCTTTCCGTTCTCTTTAGCAATGATTTCTGGAGGAGCTTGTTGTAAATACCGTTCATTGGCTAAAATGGATTTTGTTTTCTCGTGATCTTTTTTCAATTGCGCGATTTGTTTTGATAGTCTATCCAGTTCTTGTTTTTTGTTAATCAGGCCTTCTAAGGGAATATACATTTCAGCAAGCTCAGATTGTGTTGTGGCCGTTGCCGTTAGATTTTTTGCTTGATGGCTTGACTCTATCGAATTTACTTTAGCAAGTAGCATAATCAGTTTTTTTTCTGTGATCAAAAGATTTTCTGATTGCTCGTTGTAAGGGTTTAGGTAAAGTGAAACGAGTGTCGCTGGAGAAATACCGATTTCTGATCGAAGACACCGAATAGCAGTTACGGTGGATTTGATTTTTTCAAAATCAGCATGCGCTTGTTTGTCAGTTAGCAGCTCGCTCATTTGAGGCAGAGGAGAATGGATGATACTGCCTGAATCCGGCATGATAGATTGCCAAATCTCTTCAGTTATAAACGGTATAATCGGATGTAGCATGCGTAAAATGGCACTTAAAACACATAACAATACAGCTTCAGTTTGTGTGGTTTGTTCGTCTTCTAATTGGGATTTGCTCGCTTCTAGATACCAGTCACAAAAACTATTCCAGGTGAATTCATACAAGCTTTGCGCATGCCAGTCAAAGCGATAAATTTCAATTGCTTTGTGTGCAGAGTCCAGTGTTTGGGTGAGTTCTGTTAAGATCCATTTATCTGCGAGTGTTAATTTCGTAGCATCAAGGGGTTCAGGGGAATGGTTTTTTGTACGCATCAGAATGTAGCGAGCAGCATTCCATAATTTGTTACAAAAATTTCGATATCCTTCAGTCCGTGAGAAATCAAAATTAATATCTCGCCCATGAGTGGCCAGCGCAGCAAAGGTTAGTCGCAGTGCATCCGTCCCATAAGGCTGAATTCCTTTTGGGAATTCTTTTTGGGTAATCTGCTTGATTCTGTTTTCAAATTTAGGGTGAATCACATAGGCCAAGCGTTTTTCGAGCAAAGCTTCAAGTGAAATACCATCGATAATATCGATCGGATCAATGACATTGCCTTTGGTTTTTGACATTTTTTTACCTTGGGCATCTCGTACCAATCCGTGAATATAGACTTCTTTAAAAGGAACTTGAGCGGTGAAGTAGAGGCTCATCATAATCATTCGAGCAACCCAGAAAAAAATGATATCAAAACCAGTGACTAAGGTTTGAGTTGGAAAAAATGTATCAAAACGAGCTGTTTTTTCCGGCCAGCCGAGAGTAGCCAATGGCCACAAAGCAGAGCTAAACCAGGTGTCCAGTACATCGGAATCCCGAGTGAGTTTGACGTTATTGGCCAACTTATATTGAGTGCGAACAATTTCTTCGGACTCACCAACATAAACAGCCAAAGATTCGTCATACCAAGCAGGGATTTGGTGTCCCCACCATAATTGACGACTTAAGCACCAGTCTTGAATATTCTCCAGCCAAAGCAAATAAGTTTTTGTCCAGTTTTCTGGAACAAAGCGACAGTCGCCCTGTTGTATGGCTTCAATCCCTGCTTTGGCTAAAATATCCATTTTTAGGTACCATTGCTTGGTTAATCGCGGCTCTAAGATAGCACCGGAGCGATCTCCATGCGGAACAATATGTTCGTGCGGTTCAATTTTTTCGATTAAACCCAGGGCATGTAAATCCGCAACAACGATTTCTCGCGCTTGTTCTCGGCTAAGGGCTTGATATTTTTGCGGTGCATTTTCATTTAGGGTCGCATCTTTGTTTAAAATATTAATTAACCCTAATTGGTGTCGGTTGCCTATTTCGTAATCGTTAAAATCATGGGCGGGTGTTATTTTAAGGCAGCCTGTACCAAAGGTTTTGTCCACGGCATCGTCAGCAATAATAGGAATTTCTCGGTGACACAAAGGCAGTTTTACCTGGTGGCCAATTAAGTGTTTGTAGCGATCATCTTCTGGGTGAACTGCAACGCCTGTGTCAGCCAATAAAGTTTCGGGACGAGTCGTTGCAACAACCAAGTATTCGTCAGAGTTTACCAATGGATAGCGGATGTGCCAGAGGTGTCCTTGAAGCGTGATGTTTTCGACTTCCAAATCGGATAGCGCTGTTTGGAGGACAGGGTCCCAGTTGACGAGACGATCGCCCTGATAAATAAGACCGTCATGATAGAGGCGGCAGAATGCATGCATTGTTGCCTGACTCATCCCTTCATCCATCGTAAAGCGCTCGTTTTGCCAGTCGAGGCTACCACCCAATCGACGCATTTGTCGTGTAATAGTATTACCAGACTGCTCCTTCCAATCCCAAATAGCGTCTAAAAATTTTTCGCGGCCGAGCTCTTGGCGTGTTTTTCCTTGCTTTGAAAGCTCCCGCTCAACCATCATTTGAGTCGCGATGCCTGCGTGGTCACAGCCGCCTTGCCACAATGTATTTTTGCCGGACATGCGTTGATATCGGATCAATATGTCCATTAAGGTTTGTTGAAAAGCATGCCCCATATGTAGTGAGCCTGTGACGTTGGGGGGAGGGAGCATAATGCAGTAGGTTTTTTTTCCAGGCGAAGTTTGATTTGTGTAGCCACCGGTGTTCCATATTTTGGACCACTTAGATTCTATTTCTGCTGGTTGATAGCGTGTGTTCATGTTAGATTCTACTTTTTGATTGTGTGTGATTAGTCCGAACATTATTCCACAATGGGGAGATTTTGTCAGTGATCATTTTGCGGTATTTAGGAAAAGAAATCTATAAAACAATGTTTTTTACCGTTGTTGTCCTGTTACTTATTTTACTGACAAACCAACTCGTTAATTTGCTTAATCGCGCAGTTATGGGTCGAATGCCAGCTATGACAGTGATACAGGCTGTTACATTAGGTATCCCACAATATCTGGCTTATATTATTCCGCTAGCTATTTTTTTAGCTATTATTGTTGTTTTAGGAAAAATGAGTTCAAGCCATGAGTTGGGTTGTATGCATGCTTCTGGGTTAAGTAAAGGGCAGTTGTTACGAAATATTATTTTGATCGCACTGCCTGTTTTTTCTTTCGTCGCGTTACTGACGTTTGAATTGGTTCCGTTGTCCAGCAACCTGGAGCAAGTGATTATACAGCAAGCAGCAATGAAGATAACCTTGGATAAAGTGATCCCAGGACAATTTCAGCCGCTTTCGGGATTAAACACGATGTTTCATTCGGAAGAAAAAAAAGAAGATGCGTTACACGATGTGCTACTGGTAGAGATAGTCCAAAAAAATAACGCAAAAAAATTTCAAGCTCCCGTTTGGGATGTCACGCGTGCAGATAGAGTGA
>JBIKMG010000071.1:0-6445 GCA_044359385.1 Coxiellaceae bacterium | reverse complement strand
AGCTCGTCTGATTCAAGATACTTAGAAATCTTATCCAAAATAGAATGATCATTCTGACCATTAGCTAAGCTACGAATAAACTTATTGTGATCATCTGAAAAAGTTGAAGATGAACCAAATCTTGGATTGTAATCGTAAGGCACATGAATGTATGGGATTTCTTTATCATCTAACTCTTCTTTAATTTTTTCTATTAAAAAAGTTTTACCTGATCCGTTTTTACCAGTAATGACGCTTAAACCTTCCGGGATGCGCTCAGGTATATCAGGTATATCAGGTATATGAGTATTGCCTTTGAGGCTTCTCGCTCCAGACCATAGTAAACCAGCAATAGGAGAGTCATCATCAGGCCATTGGACAGAAACGATTTTTCCATTTTCAATAAGGATTTTTGGAGTAGGCTCAGGATCATGATTCCTTGTATTCCTACCCCCATCAGAACCACTTTCCCCTTCACTAGCCTCATTAGCCTTCTGAATCATAGAGGTAGAAATATCTAATAAATTGTTATACTGAAAAGAATTAGAGCGAGATAACGGATGCTTATCGTTTGCTGTATTAGCTGCGCTAGGCTCAGTCACAAGTTGCGGTTTTTTACTTGTCGGACTGTTTGAATTAATGCGCTCTATCTCACTGGTCTGCTCAGGCGTTGGATTGATGATCACTGCATCAAAATGATTTAAGCTCGCACCAGGTCTATCTTTCAGTTCTGTACTCACATGCGCCAATGCTATAGGTGTTGCATCAGCTTCAGCAGCATCCCCCGTATAAATCTTTTCGTAACTAAGTTCAGGGTGAAATTTCCCATCCAATTCATAATAAATAAAAAATTTTAAGTTGAAATGTCTGGATAAAAATTTAAAATCCTCTTTCTCGACCCAACGTGTAGCAAATCTTGCAGGCCAGTCTTCTGAACGTGAAGCCCCATCTATACGAAAAATACTACCAATTTGCCTTCTCTCAATCGGATCTAGATCTTCTCTCTTAATTTGTTCCATAACAAGTTTGATGTAATTCTCTCGAGAAAATTCTTCTGATAATTCTTGGAACCCTTGGAGTTGTAACGCTAACCGAATACTCGTGAAGCCACAGTCCCCGTCTGGGCTAGCATGTACCACGCGACAAGGTTGATCAACTCCGCTTATTTGTACCAAACAAATGCTTCGCTGCGAATCTAAAGCAGCTTGATCCATTACTTTTTCAAATAATGTGTCGTCATCGTAAGCACTCTTAGATGCGCAAGCACCGACAAAATTATCTCGACTCATCATACTCTCCCAAATTATGCTTTCAATAAAAGCAATTCCTGGTAAACATAAAAACACACATTTTAGGCTCTACGGTCATTCTGAGCGAAGCGAGGGATCTCCAGAAAAATTGTGTTACTCAACAGGAGATCTTTTTCGCTGAGAACTGCTGGATTACTGTCCTACTGCTGGTAAACCAAGTGTTTGTTCAGAATTTATAGCTGGCGCCGCCAATATACGATGAGCAGAAGCTGCTGGATACAAGTGTGCGCCTAGGTCGCAGGGCTCCCTCATTAAAATTTAGGTAAATAAGCACAAGTAACAAGGCAGTAGAGTTTATCTAAAACAAGATACAACCCGTAATCATAAAATCTAAATCATCGTTAGCTCCAAAATCAACAGGCCTAACCGGCTTTTCATAATCCTGATTATTTGTCAGTGTCTCTACTATCGACTTATTATGACATTTTTTTGGCTCTTCTCTTGGCTGATTGATCATTTTCATCTCCTACTTATAATCCGTTATTGAAAAAGTGTTCTCAATATTCTTGTTATCTGTCTATTCCTGATTAGAGGCATAATGACTGTTGCATTCCTACTTGATCTAAAAAAGGTCTATTTTCATTTTTTTATTCTTCATTTTAAGTATCTAACGTATTTTTATTCATGATCAATCGATTAGATGTGTTTCAAATATAACAACGTGATGATTTCTGTAGTCAAATTAGTTAAATCCTTACGCTTGTATGAGATATTTGCCATTTATATTCAGTTCCCTCAGTGATCTTCTAGGCTTACTCAATGAGAACATTCACGGCACTATCCGAAAACTGCCTGCCAGATTCAATGTATTCTACGACTGTTTTGATCGATCGCCATCTTCCGTGTTGTTAAATGGCAAGTGGATATCTCTGGCTTTCAATTTGGATTGTCAACAGCCCCTATTGGCATTAAACAATTAATTAGCAGGATCCCGAACTGAGGTTGGAAGGAAAAGTTTTTTAACTAAACTTAACCTGACAGTCACCCGTTGAAAAACTGGAAACTGTCAAATCAAGTTTGAGCTACTAAATTTTATATTCGAGCAGTACTGTGAGCGTGTACCTCTGATTGCTGATTTTTTTTATTGCAATTCTGGATTAAGCAAATAAATAAGCCGAAACAAACTAGTGTAGTAGAAACCGCACGCAGCAGCGCCATACGCAGCAGCGCCATATCTGAGGCGCTACGGATAAAATAGGCGAGTGCAGTTATTACGGTAAGCAGGCTTAGAGATCCAACAACAGGCTCTGACATTTTGTTCCAGATGCCCTTGCAACGCATAGCAGAAGTGGGATTGGTAATAGGATTGTAGCAGCGTCTCCATTGCTTCTTTTGGTTACTTAAATCATGTTGTTTAAGATTTCTTGCGTGATAATATATTATAAGTTCCTGCCTAGCAGACTGCGCCATTTGTAATAATTGATCTCTAAGTGGTGGTGCCATCCTCTCCTCTTCTTGATTTTCTACTTGAATAGCTGTCAAGCTATAGGATCTGTCTTTAAGTTGCTCAAAGAATTCATTAAATGCTCTTTGAGTTGTTTCAATTTCTGTACCTAATTCTTCGATCAAGTTTATATCGGGCGAATGAACATTTGCTTTCAGGTTCGTAAAGAGTGCTTCTACAGCATTAATGCATGCTGATGCTCCTGACTTTTGGAATTTGATATCATTTATTTGCAAGTATGCTTTTAGTAAGGCACATTGAGAAATTGCATTATCTAATTCAGCGTTAGGATGATCTGCGATCCCTGTATTTTGGCATGTTTGAATGAGGGTGTTGATTGGTCCTATCTGTTTAGCGCTTTTGGCAATGCCACCACGTATAGGATTCCAGTTAGGGCCACTACCATCTAATTCCCTTCTCAAATCGTCGAGCATCTCGCCACGCATTGCGCCTGCACCATGTTGTGCCCGTGTGAGTTCGATGACTACACCAGTGGATTTTATGACCATTTGCACAGATAAGCCCAGCCGGTTTTCTGGATTTTCATAGTATCCATGCGAAGTATGTGGCCTTCTTAAAGAACAAAACATTTGATACCGAAACTCAACTAACCCGAGCTTTTGAGCGCGTAAAAATGCTTCTTGAAACAAGGGCATGCCGTAACGTCTTTGGTAATTATTGCACACAAGCTGTAAAGCTTGCTGTTCATTGAAATTAGAAAGATGTTTAAAGCTAGATATTAAGGTACCTTGATGACTTCCTGAATAATTTCCTGGGTATTGAAAGTCTACATTGTCAGGAATACCACTGGGAAAAAGGGTTTCAATGGGTGCAGTAAGTATTCGCTGTTTAATATTTCCCGAAGTAATTGTTTTCCACTGCTCCAATGCTTCTGAAATTTTTTCGAAAAGATCAATTATAATACCTTCTGAACTGTAGAGTTGAGTCAAGCGTGTGCAGGTGGTATGAACAATTTTAAAAAGCCCGTTTAATTCCGTATCGCTTCGGTCATACGCTGCTATACCATATTTTGTGTCACACATTTTTCGAATATATAGGTAGGCTTTTAAAGCACGATACCAGATATCAATATTTGGCATCATAGCTCTATTGAATGTTGTTTGACTTAAATTACCTGTTGCCTGCGCATAATTCCATAGCATTGGAACAATGTGTGCAAAGGCTTGTGTGTCATAACCATTGATGAATGAGTCCAGTATCCTTGATAATTCTTCCCCATTCACTTTAAAAGAAAGTTGCTCTGAGGTTTCTCTAAATAAGAGCATGCCTGTAAGGTGCTTAGATGCAGCGCCTTCATTGAGCCAATAAGCAAGCATGTTCATGTCATTAAACATCATTTCTTCGCTATACATCTGATGAGATACGATATCGCTTGCAATAGCATTTATTCGAGCTAGCATCATTTTGAGTGGCTGGGTTAGTGTTTCTTGAAAGCCATGCTCAACAAGACCAATGAGATACCCTAAATCAAGATGAATCTCATCAAGTTTTGTAGGCAAAGTGTGATTCAGTTGAAAAGTAATGTCTCGTAGCGAAGACATAACTTCTTCATGGCAATACTGTATCAGAGTACGCGTATGTCTAGCTACTGACAAAAGCGCTTGAATCCCTTGCGCAACGCTATTGGTAAGATGGTGAATGCTACGCTGTAGCTGTTCCATTTCACTAGGCTGGGATGGTGCAAAAATCATAGCCATATTGAACGCGGCCATACTGATGCCCGAGATTGGGCTTAATATCGCTAATCCAACACTTTTAGAAACTAAGCATTGTTGAACGCACATGCCAATTTTAATCATATTGACACCTATGGTTCCCGCTTTAGCAAGTTTTGTATTTCCAGTTCGGTTGCCAATAGCTTCTAGTAATGTAGTCACATCCATAAGGCCCTGCATGTTGGCCATGCATCTTTGATGCGTATTTTCTATGGCTTCGATAAGGGCTTCCGGGGCAGCTTCTTCTGTTTTACTTTCTGTTTGGGCACTGTCATCGCCATCGCTTCTAGCTCGATTAAGTTTATCATTGATCAATTCTCGTAATGCAGAATCCTTGTCGGCAAGTACATTAATCAGTTTTAATAAATCTCTAGCTTTTGAATCATTTAAACACTTGGCTAGACACGATTCATCCTTTGTTGATAGATTGCAACCGAGCTTGTCTCGAATTGCAGCTTTTAGATCACTAGGTAAAGTAAAGTGGCTAATGGAGGGTTTATCCAGAGCACTTGAGTTTGCTTTAAGGAGCTCTCGCACTGCGACAACTAGGTCAGCTTGTTCATTGTAAAATTGCGTTTCTAATGCTATTTCATTTTCTGTTGCCTGATTTTCAGTGCTATGTCTAGAGAGTATGTCTTGATAGGAATCAAATATATTGAACATACTATGTTTAATCCGCAGCTTTTGAAGTTTAGCTCTTCCTGATTGAAGCAACCCTCCCGCTGCACCCATTGTTTGTAGGATGATAACTTCACGTAGTGTTAGATTCTGAAGAGCTTTCAGTTCAGCTTCTGCCTTTAGCCCTTTTGGAACAGCATAGTTGTGCCCATGACTGCGATTAAATTCATCTAATGCATTTAAATCGTTGGGATCTGATTGGCAGCGGTATTTAGTATCCCAGTTAATTGGCTTTTTCCCACAGTATTTATTCAAATCTTCAGTGTCAACATTGAGAACGTCAAAACCGTAGAAAGTGAGATTGTGTTTTGAAGCAAGATAGAGTCCTTTGGAAGCACCTTGAGAGTGTCCAGTTATGGTGATAGTAGCCTTTGGATATTTAGCGTGTAGTTTTTTATAATAGTCCTCGCTTTCTTTTAAAGCTAATCTATGTGCTTTGCTGGTAGATAGTAAATAGAGGCCAGCTGAAAGGCTTGTGTTCCATTCTTTTGCTTCAGTGCCTCGCTCTGACATGACAATACTACCTTGACCATCGCTAAAATGTCTAAAAACGGAATAAGTATAATCGACAGCAAGTTTGTCAGTTTTGGTTAAGTCGACCCACCCTGCAGGGAGATACTCATCATACCCCCCATATGGAATTAAAGCTAACGCTGCATATTTGCTTTGGGATGTTATTTCTTCAATAGATAGACTATTGACGGATTGGATTCTGTTGATTCTAGACATGATGGTTTCCTAAAGTTATTAACCTGAATTCCGACAAAGTATTGGACAGTATTTAACGCACTCACCTCAGACCAATACTCTACTTTTAGATAAATTTAAAGTCAATTCGCAGGGCAGTAGACTAGTTTATTTAAGAAGCGCTCCATCAATAAGCGTTTCTCTCAGTATCTTCATTTGGATGAATCATCGGATAAATAAAAAATCTACTCTCGCATGGCAGATTGACCTAACACAGATTCATTTTTATCATTCATCATTTTTTTAAAAAACCACATCGTATTTTTATAGTTATATTTTTTCTGGGTTCCAGAAAGCACTAGTTTCTGCTCTATCTAGAAATATACTCGCAGAATTGTAAGATATATACCTATTGCACTTCAAGATGCGAACATTGGGGAATGCAATATTTGAAAATTATCAGTAATTCTTTCGCGTAAAATGGTTTTTTCTGCCTATGTTTTTAAAAAATCCTAAGGTCGCTTCTGTAAATTCAGAAAATTTCCCATAATACTTATTATACCTAACCTCTTCATGCATTAATTTCCACATTCGCTCAACGGGATTCAGAT
>JBIKMG010000003.1:0-67510 GCA_044359385.1 Coxiellaceae bacterium | reverse complement strand
ATTAACGGCAGATGAATGAGGCCTGTATGAATAATTACTCGAATCCCGCAAAATTACAAAGACTAACACTTCCAGCTTTCATGAACTGGGTCTATTTATGGATGTCACTGGGGCTATTTTTATCTGCTGGCGTTGCTTACACGATCAACAGTAACCCAGTTTGGCAAGCGCTGATTATGAAAAACCAAATGGCCTTTATCGTATTAATATTTGCTCAACTGGGCTGTGTATTTGCCTTTCGAACAGTCATGAGAAAGTGCAGTACGCAAGCACTGGCAGGCTTATTCCTCTTTTATTGTGCTTTAACCGGTGTCACTTTTTCGGTTATTCTCCTTATCTACACACAACAGGCAATCACACAGGCTTTTTTAACCACTGCTGGCAGTTTCTTAGCACTCAGTATTTTTGGCTTCACCACAAAAAAAGATCTAAGCGCTATTGGGCATTTCTGCTTCATTGGTTTAATTGGCATTATCATTGCATCCTTGCTTGCATTTTTTATCCCATCTATGCATGGCTATGTCACACAAATGGTTATTTCTACAATTGGGGTTCTTGTTTTTGCCGGTCTGATGGCTTATGACACTCAAAAAATTAAAAAATCTTATGAACTTAGCAATGAGGTTCCTTTTCAGAAACTTGCTTTGTCTGGTGCCCTTAATCTCTATTTAGACTTTATCAATATGTTCCTTTTCCTATTGCGCATTTTTGGAGGTCGACGCTAGGAAACGCCAATCCTTCTTTTTTTATCCTCACTCAACAATTTATGATCTTACTGAATAAGATTAACCATCCAAAATAACATAACTATAAATACAGCGAATAAGCAAAAAATCCAGACCTGAAAAAATCGATGGATTTCTTTTCTGGACACACAATGAGTCCGCCGAACCGCTAATGCCACACACTTAATCACACCCGTTGCGATCAGCCAAAGCAGACACAATACTGCAAAACAAGCGAGTAAACCCGCCACTTCATAGCGAGGGACGACTGATGGCTCAACCGACAAAATACTCATTCCTAACGCACCCTGTAATACCCCCAATGGAACGACGATTAACATGCGCTGAAAGCTGATCTGAAAATGCGAAACCCACTTCCACCAAAACACATACTTCCAAACTCGATATATTGGCAACAATGACCAAGAACAGGCCGCTAATAAACAGCACGCGATCATAACATGCGCTATTTTTAAATAGTAATACAACATGACTCCCCAACTTGCCTCAAAATCATAATCGATACAGTTTCTTAACTATAAAATCGTTGTTTTGGTCACTGCATCATGCATGATAATCACTAGAATACTAAAAGAAAGTAGTTGAAGCATACACAAAGCGATTTTATCCAACCTACTAAGCTCTCCACTGAATAATCGCTTCCGCCACAGATAAAAAATTGCCGCAAGTAAAAAAAACAAAATCAATGACCCCAATAACGCTACCTGAATCCAAGGTGTTGTTAAAAAATACCCTTTTTCATCCACCAAGAAGACGCCCAGAACAACACTCAGCAATAACAAACCCATCAAATACGCTATACTCTTTTTTAAATGCGGATAAGTCACACCTGATGGTTTCCAAAAAAAATTTCCTATCATAAAACATGAAACAAATATCAACATCGTTAATATATGCAATAACTTAATCACTGCTTCACTCCCAACGACTGCCTCAACATATAATCAATTGCTAAACTTAAACTGTTATCATCACACTCAAAACATCCTCCACGCGCAGGCATAGCACCTATCCCATTGATTGTATTTTCCAGTAATTGACGCTTACCCAAGCTTTTCAATCCAAGCCATAATTTTTTCTGATCGAGTCGTGGTGCATTAACAGGAATCTCCGCATCTTTTGCATGACAAGTCACACAATACGAGTGATACACAATCGCACCAGCGTTCGCATTCCCTTTTATTTGATTCGCAAAACTGTCTGGGTAATGCAATGTTTGTATCACTGGGGCATTCGCCTCCATTTGTACTGCAAATTTTTGACGATGCTGAAACCATGAAAGCGATAAGCCCGCGATAAAGGCTAATACAAAAGAGACAACTATCCAAAAATGTTTATTCGACACGCGGATACCCTCCTTTGTTGACACACCAAAGCTGATAATTCAGGGTAACGATGGACATAAGCAAGGCTCCAGCAGTCAATGTATGCAACAGGGCTATCGTCAATGGATGGGAAAAGTAAACCACAAAAAGCCCCCATATTACTTGCAACAAGAGCAAAAAAACCACAAAATAACACCACAATAACAGGCGCAGAGACCTTACAACTGACACTAGCATTCCTATCCATACCGATATACAAACGCCGACTATCAAAGCACCCAAGCGATGTACAACCTGAATTGTTCTACGTGCATCTTCAGAAATTACCCCACCGCTGTAATTATCACCCAACGGACGCCATAGATTAAATGCTTCTTTGAATTGATATAACCAGGGGTCAATATGACAAAATGGAAACGAATCACAACTTAACGCCGCATAATTAGTGGATGTCCAAGCACCCAAAAATAACTGACCATAGCATAAAATAAGAATAACAAGTCCTCCTACACCAAAAAATGATCGTCTTTTAATCGATACGGGTTGCGAATAATAATTTGAAAAATAAAGCCATTGCACTCCTATCAATACCATTAAAGATAAACCACTCAATAAATGCTGACTCACAATACTCGGATGTAACTGTAAGGTAACTGTCCACATGCCCAGTAAAGGCTGATAGATCAGGAGAAGTAGCAAAAGAATCGCAAAAAACCATTGCAGGGGTTTAACGTGACATTTGTTTAGCCATAACACCATCAACACTAAAATAATAAAAATCGTTAATAGTAAAACTGCGTAGCGATGAGACATCTCAGCCCACATACGAAAGTGACTGACGACAGACCCCATCTTACCCACGTAAAGCTTACCGTAACAACCAGGCCAGTCAGGACAGCTAAGGCCTGAATCGGTCAACCGTGTAAATGCTCCAAGACCAATGACAAACCATGAAAAGCAAAAGGTAAAACCTATGACCCATCGATGTCGTATTTTTCTTTGCATGATTACTCCCAAACAGCCTAAGTTATTCGCTGAAAGTCACTGATTTTTTCGCCTTGTATTTTCTAGGCAATACTTACGGTAACACGGCTTAACTCACATCAATTCGCCCTTTTCGATAATATCTTTCCTTATTTTTTAAAAACTTCTTCACATCATACAGTGTATATGACAAAACCATTGTCTTTGTGCGTTTAGGTACATCAGGAGAAATATAAAAATAAACCGGCATATCTGCTTTTTCGCCATTAAAGAAATATTGCTGTGTAAAACAAAAGCATTGGGTTTTCTTGAAATACTTTGCTGAGTCATCCGGCATAATACTTGGAATAGCCTGTATTGTAATTGAATGTCCCGTTTTATTCTCAGCATAGTAATACAGAAGCTTAGTCTCACCCGGATGGACTTTGAGGTGCCGAATCAACGGACGAAACTCAAAAGCAAAGTCGCCATGTACCGTGGCTGTAAATTCGACATCAATCGTCCGTGACCTATCTGCACTCATTCCTGAAATCAGTGAGTCAGGTCCAGAGCTAGTTCGACCATTGATACCGAGATTTTTACAAACTAAAGTATACAAGGGAACCATTAAATAACTAAATCCAAACATTGAAAAAATACCGAGAACTGTATAGCAAATAACGAGATTTTTTTTGCTCTTAGGGGAAAGTCTAAAGGACATACTACTCCACAGTGGGCGGCGTTTCAAAGCTATGGTATGGCATCGGCGAAGGCAACGTCCAAATCAAACCTTCTGCACCATCCCAGGGCTTCATCGGAGCTTCCATGCCATGACGAACAGATCGAAATACGTTGTATATAAACAAAAACTGAGATGCTACCAAAATAAATGCAGAAATGGATATAAACTGATTCATATCTGTAAACTGCAGGGGATAATCAGGAATACGTCGTGGCATACCTGCTAAACCTACAAAATGCATTGGGAAAAAAGTAAGGTTGGTAAAAATAATCGTCAACCAAAAGTGCCATTTTCCGAGCGGTTCCGAATACATCTTACCAAACCACTTCGGAATCCAGAAATAGACAGCGGCAAAGAAGGCCAAGATAATGGCTAAAATGGGATAATGGAAATGAGCCACTACAAAGTAACTGCCTCGATACTGATAATCTGCTGGAACTAATGAACACATAATTCCGGTCACACCACCGACTGTAAAAACAACTAAAAAACCCATTGCAAAAAGCATTGGCGTCTCAAACGTTAATGAGCCTCGATACATAGTCCCCAACCAGTTAAATACTTTAACACCTGTGGGTATAGCAATGATCATCGTTGTATACATAAAAAAGAGCTGGGCCGATAATCCTGCTCCTGTAGTAAACATATGATGCATCCAAACCAAGAAACCTAACCCTGCAATCGCAACCGTTGCATAGACCATCACATTATATCCGAATAATTTTTTACGCGAAAAAGTAGGAATAACTTCAGAAATCACGCCAAAAGCTGGCAATACTAAAACATAGACTTCCGGATGACCAAAGAACCAAAACATATGCTGAAATAATACGGGATCACCGCCGCCTGCTGCTTCAAAAAAAGCAGTATGGAAGTTTCGATCTAACAACATCATAGTCACGCAACCCGCCAAAACTGGCATCACAGCTAAAAGCAGAAATGCCGTAATAAACCACGACCAAACAAATACAGGTAGTTTCATCCACGTCATACCTGGGCACCGCATGTTAATGACCGTTACCACTACATTTAACGAAGCTAGGATCGATGAAATACCCATCATATGGACAGAGAAAATAAAAAAATCAGTACCCTTAGGCGCGTAGGTTGTCGATAGAGGCGCGTAAAATGTCCAACCAAAATCAGGCGCACCAGTCTTTCCTAAAAAAGTAGATAGTGATAATGCGAATGCAAACGGCAATAACCAAAAGCTCCAGTTATTTAAGCGTGGCAATGCCATATCAGGCGCTCCAATCATCGGAGGAATCATCCAATTCGCCAACCCCGTTGCAGCCGGCATTGCCACACCAAAAATCATCAAGATGCCATGCATGGTAATCATTTGATTATAAAATTCAGGCTGAATAAATACAAACCCTGGTTCATAGAGTTCAATGCGAATTATAACAGACATCAGTGTCGCAATCACTGCCATAATCAAAGCAAAAAATAAATACATCGTGCCGATATCTTTGTGGTTCGTTGAAAACAACCAACGCTTAATTCCCATTGCCTTGTGGTCGTGGTTAAGATTTCCGTGATAGCTCATCTTGCTCCCCTTACCCCTGATTCAGTTGCTGAGTAATATCTGTTGACTGAACAACGATTGGCTGTTTAAGGCCTGTATTTTTTGCACCATTTCCAAAAGACTCTCTCTCATAAGTAATGACAGCAGCAATCTCTTCTGGGCTGAGCTGATCCTTAAATGCCTGCATAGTGGTGCCTGCTTTTCCGTACAAGACGATATGAATATGTGCTGCAAGTGGACCTGTTGCAATCCCTGATCCTGCTATGGCTGGGAACGTCGGTGGTAACCCCTTCCCATTGGTCTGATGGCAAACAGCACAGTGTGTTGCATACACCTGCTTACCTTCGGTTAGCAAAACATCTTTCGCTAATGGTTTTACAGGAGCAGAATTAACGGCAAGCGTAGGCTGACCTACCGTTTTTTGCTGCGAAGCCCACTGATTGAACTCTGACTGCGAAACAGCTTTCACAACTATGGGCATAAAACCGTGGTAAACACCGCAAAGTTCTGCACACTGCCCTCGGTAAATCCCTGGTTTATCTATCTTCATCCAGTTCTCATTAACATAACCTGGTATCGCATCTTGTTTTATACCCAATTCTGGTACCCACCAATCATGAATCACATCATCTGAGGTAATCAATAGTCGAATCTTTGTGTCCACTGGTACCACCATGGGTTTATCCACTTCTAACAAAAACCATTCATTCTTTTTTTCTGTTCCATTGATCTGCTCAGTAGGAGTCGCCAAGTTACTAAAAAAATCAATCCCTTGATCCAGATACTGGTAGCGCCATTTCCACTGATAACCAATCACCTCAATGGTCATACTGGGATGCTCTGTATTATGAATAAGCATCAAGCCTTTTGTTGCTGGTATTGCCATGATCACTAACAAAATCGCTGGTATCACCGTCCACAAAATCTCAACTCCTATATGCCCATGTATTTCCTCAGCAACCGCACCTTTAGACTTTCTATATTTAACAAAATTAATAATCATCCAAGTAAACACAAAAACACAAATCAGCACAGATACCCAAAAGGCAAGCATATGAATGGAATAAATACGTTGACTCACCGATGTATAACCTATGGGCGTATTATACTTGGACGCAAGGGACAAGAGGGAGTAAAAAAACAAAACTAAAGCAAGTACACATTTGATAGGGGTGCGTTTTGTACTGTCTTTGATACAACTCTGTTTTCTATCCATTAAGACCCTCTCGTGTGCAGGATGAAATGCCGCGATTTTACACTCCAACTCGCTGATAAACAAGTTATGTTTTATCTTCTGTGAAATTTCTGATGCGTATAAAAATATCGACTTATAACCCGTCTAAGGCGGAAAAAGCAATCACGTTATCAGGGTAGGTCATCCTCATAACGCCGACTGGGCCCAGCCATCAAGTGTTTGCGCTCCAAACCAAACGAAATTGCTAATGACCCAGCTACATAAATGGAGGAATACGTTCCAATGACAATACCGATAATTAGCGCCAATGAAAAGCCAAATAACGTGCTACCACCATAAATAATAAGGGCACAAACGACCAACAAGGTTAAACCGGATGTCATAATGGTCCGAGATAAGGTTTGATTGATCGACAAATCCATCACTTCCATTGGCGTTCCTTTGCGAAGCTTAAGAAAATTCTCACGCACCCGATCATAAACCACAATCGTGTCATTGAGCGAGTAACCAATAACGGTCAACAACGCAGCTAAAACAATTAAATCAAACTCTAAATGAAAAAATGAAAATACGCCTAAAATAAGAATGGGATCATGCAATAACGCAAGTGCGGCGCTCAAAGCAAAACGAAATTCAAAACGCAATGCAATATAAACTATTGTTGCCAATAAGGCGACAACTATCGCTAAAACCCCATGCGTCATCAGCTCCTTACTCACCTGGGGACCAATCATACTAATTTCTTGTATCTTGACATCCGGGAATAATGCGATGATTTTTGTATGCAAATCTTTCTTATCTGGACCAATCCGAATAACATAATTACGAACATCGTATGCTTGCACCACCGCCTGCGGAAAACCATTCAGATGCAACTGATCACGAAGATCATTAGCATTAACTGAGTGAGGAAAAGCAACCTCAATTTTTGTGCCGCCTGTAAAATCTAGACCTAAATTTAAACCATAAAAACCAAGACTAAAAAGAGATAGCGCAATAATAATAATTGAAAAAATCATCGCACCCTTGCGCTGCCGCATGAATTGAATGCGCGTATTGACTTTAAAAAACTCCACTCGTTTGCTCCCCTTTTTTATTGCGCTTTATGTTATAGGAACCACTTTTTCCTATGATTGTCGATTTCTACTCCTTCACTCGAATACCAATCGACAATTTTTTCAACTTCACTCGGTAGCCATAATGCAAATTGACGACAGATCGGGTAAAGAAAATAGCCGATAACATCGATGTTAACAAACCAATAATCAACGTGATCGCAAAGCTCTTAACTGGCCCTGATCCAATTCCAAACAATACAACTGCAACAATCAATGTAGTGACATTAGCATCCACAATCGTGGAAAAGGCCCTTCCGTAGCCCGCGCTGATAGCGGCTTGTGGTGTCATACCCAGACGCAACTCTTCACGTATCCGTTCATTAATGAGCACGTTCGCATCTACCGCCATACCAATCGTCAACACGATACCCGCAATACCGGGAAGGGTCATAGTTGCATGCAAGACTGACATCACCGCGACAATAAAAATCAAGTTAACCAACAAAGCCATGTCAGCAACAAAACCAAAAAATCGGTAATATATCAGCATGAATAGAACGACCAAGAAAAAACCAACTACTGTAGATTGCTCACCTTTTTCAATGTTTTCTTTACCCATACTCGGGCCAACTACTTTTTCCTCAACAATCGCAGGCGCAATCGGATAGGCACCCGATCGAAGAAGTAACGCTAAGTTTTCAGAAGCTTGAGGCGACTCCATCCCTGTTATAGAGAACTGTGTGGAGAATGCTCCTTGGATAGTTGCAATATTGATAATGCGTGAGACGCTATCGGTTGTAACGATATGCTTGCCGTTCTTATTGTCCACATGCGTTATTGTCTCGATATAAACGGTGGCCATCGGCTTACCTAAGTTTTTACTGGTTGTATCATACAACAAAGAAGCCTGACCGCCGGATACGGATATATTTACAGATGGTCGACCATTTTCATCCATAGCAGCACTCGCATTCGTAATTGCTGTACCGCTCAAAACCACTTTGTTTTTCAATAAAACCGGCATCCCCTGAAACTCATATAACTTATCACCAAAAGGAATAACTCCCGTTTGTTTCGCCGTATATGCATTATTGGCCGGATCTAATAACTGCATACTAACCGTTGCTGCAGCGCCCATTATCTTTTTCGCTCGAGCAGAGTCTTGAATGCCTGGCAAATCAATACTGATGTAATTGGCACCTTGCTGCTGAACAACCGGCTCAGACACTCCAATCGCATTGACTCGATTGCTCAATATCGACATTGTCTGATCCATGATATTGACTTCAAATTGAGTGACTTCAGCCGGCGTCATACTAACCGCTAAGCTCCAGACACCAGGCCCAGCAGGGGCAACAGAATACGTATATGTAGAATAATTATTGCTTAAGCTGCTTTGTGCAGCCAAGGCACTGGCTTGTGTTGAAAAATTCAATAACAAGCCTGTTTCTGTTACAGCAGCTCCTCGATAACGAATCCGCTCATTGCGCAAAAACGAGGTCATTGAGGTCATATCGCCCGTTACTCTTTGTTTTAAAGCAGCACTGATATCAACATACATCAGAAAGTGAATCCCGCCCCGCAGATCCAAGCCTAATTTCATCGGTTCAGCGCCTAATGCCCTAAGCCAAGCAGGGGTTTTTGGTGCTAAATTAAGCGCAATACTAAAGTCTGAGCTTAATTTATTTTGCAAAACATCTTGCGCCTTTAGCTGTGCTTCGGTTGATTTAAACCGAATAAGTACGGCACCTTCCTGTGTCTCAATGGATGCATCCGTCAATCCAACGGCCTTTAAGTCGGTTTGAATAGTCGCAATGGTGGACTGACTGATTTTCGTACTTGACGCGTTAGAAATTTGTATCGCTGGTGAGTCACCATACAAATTCGGCAAGGCGTAAATGATGCCCAAAATCAATAACACAAGTACCAAAAGATAACGCCAAAGCGGGTATTGATTCATCCAGGAATCCTTGAACTTCATTCAAAATGATTAATTAATACTGTCAATCGTCCCTTTAGGGAGAACCTGTGAAACAGCTGAACGAGCAATCGTCATTTCAGTTTCTTTAGCAACAGAAATGACAATGTAACTATCCCGTAAGCGAGTGATTTTTCCGAGTATGCCTGAACTAGTCATGACTTCATCGCCTAATGTAATCTGGCCCATTAATTCCTTCTGATCACGCTGACGCTTATTTTGAGGACGAATAATTAAAAAATAAAAGACTGCAATTAAAATCAAAGGCATCCAAATCATGCCGCCGCTAAACCCGGCGTGTTTATCCGTCGAAGCAGAAGCTGCTACCGCTTCTGAAGCCTGGGTTAGGCCAGCCATCGCTAGTAACTGTAAAATAACCAAAGCACTCGTTAATTTTTTCAGTAATTTTCTAAACATAATCAATCCTCTTAAGACCTTGGGCGCGGTAGAAGTCCGCGACAAACCCGTCTAATGTACCTTGTTCAATTGCATTACGCAAACCCCCCATAATGACCTGATAATAATGCAGGTTGTGTATGGTATTTAATCTAGCGCTTAATATTTCACCCGAACGATAAAGATGATGCATGTATGCTTTAGAGTAGTTTTCACAAGCGTAACAAGTGCAATTGATATCCAGCGGTGACTGATCTTCTCGATACTGCGCATTACGAATTTTTACAATACCTGTGCTTGTAAATAGATGGCCGTTTCGTGCGTTTCGGGTTGGCATAACGCAATCAAACATATCAATTCCGCGTAAAACACCCTCAATCAAGTCTTCCGGTTTTCCAACACCCATCAAATAACGCGGTTTATTTTCGGGCAACTTGGGTGCAACGTATCCAAGCGTCTCCATCATTTCATTTTTAGGTTCTCCCACCGATAAACCACCTATGGCATAACCATCAAAACCAATTTTCTCAAGCTCTTTTAGAGATTGATCACGAAGAGTAGGAAACATCCCCCCTTGAACAATACCAAAAAGGGCTGAAGCATGATCGCCATGCGCCTCCTTGCAACGCTTAGCCCAACGCAGACTCATCTCCATTGATTCCCTGGCTTGTGTATACGTTGCTGGGTATGAAGTACATTCATCAAAAATCATAACGATATCCGAATTCAGCGCTTGCTGAACTTCCATCGAGCGCTCTGGTGTTAGCTCGACCCAACTACCATCTAGCGGTGAACGAAAGCGAACTCCATATTCGGTAATTTTACGCAACTTACCCAAGCTAAATACTTGAAACCCACCCGAATCGGTCAGGATAGGCTTATCCCAATGCATAAATCCATGCAAACCACGATGCGCTTTAATAACTTCTGGCCCCGGTCGAAGCATCAAATGAAAGGTATTCCCTAAAATAATTTCTGCTCCGGTATTTTTCACCTCTTCGGGTGTCATGGCTTTCACCGTTCCATAGGTACCTACCGGCATAAAAGCCGGTGTCTCTATAGTTCCTCTAGGAAAGGTCAGCTGCCCTCTTCTTGCTTGACCAAAACTCTTTAATAGCTTGAACGACATAATGGACATAAAAAACAGCCTCACCCTATTCTAGGTAACACTAGGAATCCCCAGCGAGCATACTCAATCAACTATACACAGACGCGGATTCTAACAAATACATCTTGAAAATTACAGAACTCCTCGAAACACTGGAAAAACAAATGACCTACTTTTATTGATTCCAGGAATACTCCGTGGCACTACCTGGATTGCCTAGCGTCGTAACAGTTAGAAAGGGATTCCTAAAGCCAGTCAGCATGAAATCTGCATTGACTCAATACAATAACGCGATACACTACCGAAAATGAGCATCCAGCAAGAAAAAAGAAATAAGGTAACAATTGGCCTCTCTGGCGGAGTAGACTCCGCGCTAACAGCTGCGTTGTTGCAAGAGCAAGATTATGAAGTCAATGCTGTCTTTATGCAAAACTGGGATGCTAACGATCCTCATTGTAATGCCTCTATCGACTTGAGTGATGCCCGAGCGATTGCTGATCAACTAGGCATTAAACTCACCACCGTCAACTTTTCGAAAGAGTATTGGGATAACGTATTTTCTCACTGCTTGGATGAATTTGCAGCTGGCCGAACCCCTAATCCTGATGTGCTCTGTAACCGTGAAATCAAGTTCAAGCCACTTTTAAAAACAGTGCATCAACTAGGCTCTACCTATCTAGCGACTGGACATTATGCACAAATTCTAAAAACAAAAACCGGCTTTGAACTGCATAAAGGAATTGATGAAAACAAAGATCAAAGTTATTTTCTTTATTTACTCAATCAAGAGCAACTAAGCCAATCCCTTTTCCCACTTGGAGGAATGCGCAAACAAGATGTTCGAGAAGCGGCAAGAAAACGTGGCTTAGTTAATGCAAAGAAAAAAGACTCAACCGGCATTTGCTTTGTGGGCGAACGTGCATTTAAACCTTTTTTAAAAGAGTTCTTAACCCCACGCCCCGGTGAAATACGAACAGAGAATGGCCATCTCATTGGTCAGCACGATGGAGTCATCTTCTACACGCTCGGTCAACGGCAAGGCTTAAATATTGGAGGCACTCGCGGAAGCAACGGCGCTCCCTGGTATGTGATCGATAAAGACGTCCAAAACAATATTCTTGTCGTTGCACAAAATGCGAATCATCCTAGACTATTACGCACTGAATGCACACTCACTCATGTCCACTGGATCAGTGGCATTAAACCCCACCCGCTCTTTAGCTGCAACTCCAAAATGCGCTATCGCCATCTTGATCAAGGCTGTACCGTTAACTTACTCGATAACAACATGGCTCGGGTTCACTTTAACACGCATCAACGTGCCTTAACTCCAGGCCAATCAGTTGTATTCTATGAAGGAACTCAATGTTTAGGTGGCGGAATCATTACCTCTTTTTTGTAGTACTTCGATAAACGTGGAATCCCTAAAATGAATATCCAGATCACTAACGACACTCTTCCCCTTTTTCTCATCGACCTTATGCGTGAAAATAACGCTCCCATTGCAGTCGTGACAGCCGATCCACTCGAAGCACAACGCCTACCTTCATTAATTCGTCAAATTGATCCCAAGCAAAAAAACTGCTTTCATCTCCCCAGCTGGGAAACGCTACCCTATGATCGTTTTTCACCACATGCAGATCTGACTTCTGATCGTTTAAATGGATTGCTCCAAATTAAAGATCAAAAATCAAGCTGTATTTTTATTGCAGCCAACACGTTACTCTATCGATTAATGCCGAAAACATACCTCGATAAACACGCCCATCACTATACCAAGGGCATGCAAATTAATTTAACCCATCTAATTAGTACACTCACCGAATCAGGTTACTATTCTGTGAATGCCGTCTATGAACACGGTAGCTTTTCTAATCGCGGATCAATCTTAGATATTTTTCCAATGGGATCACACAAACCTATTCGTCTCGATTTTTTTGACAATGAAATTGAATCTATTCGCGTATTTGACACTGAAACCCAATGTTCGCTGCGAGAAATTAATACATTCTCGATACTTCCCGCCGAAGAATATCCACTTAACGACGAAGGCATCAGCCGCTTTCGCCAAGCTTGGCGTGAAAATTTTACGGGAAACCCGATGGATGCACCTGTTTATCAAAACATCTCACAGCACCATTGCGCACCTGGAGCAGAATATTACCTCCCGCTTTTTTATCCTAAGCTCGACACTTTTTTTGACTATTTACCTAAAAACACACGCATTGTTCTAACTCCTGACGCCATAGACTCTTTTAAAAAATCTTATCATTCACTTTGTAACCGCTATGAAAGTTTACGTTACGATCAGCAACACCCGCTTTGCACACCCAACTCTATCGCAATGAATGAAAATGAACTATTACTCAATTTATCCAATTTTTCGACCCTGAAACTTGAGACTTCTTCTAAGAACCCGATTCCTCCTATTCAAATTGATCACAGAAACCAAAATCCACTCAAACGCTTCACTGAGTTTTTAGATTCAACCAACAATCAGAAAGTGATTATTTGCGCTGAAACCATCGGACGTAAAACCGTACTGATCGATTTATTATGTGAAAACAAACTCTATGCAACTGATGGTGTCAGCTGGGAAGAGGCGCACGCTAGCGATAAAAAACTACTCGTTATTGCGGTCGCTTTTCAAGCGGGTTTTGAACTTCATGATATTATCTATATCACGGAGCAAGAACTTTTTGGTTCGAAACAAGCACAACTACAACGCGAAGATAGCAAACAAAAAATAATAGACCCCAATACACTGATCCGTAACTTGGTAGAACTCCATATTGGCGACCCTGTTGTGCATAGACAACACGGGATTGGACGCTATCAAGGACTTGAATCCATCACTACTGACGGTATTGAAGCTGAGTATTTGTTACTCGAGTATGCTAATCACGATAAACTCTATGTTCCTGTCACTGCCCTTCAATTTATTAGCCGTTATTTAGGAGCAGACGCTGAACACACAACCTTATCTCGTCTTGGACCTGGCTCATGGGAACAAGCCGTTGATAAAGCAAAAAAACGTATTCACGATATAGCTGCCGAATTGCTCGTTACTTACAGCAAACGCGAACACAGCCAAGGCTTTTCGTTCCATAAACCCAATGCGGAATTTTTACAATTTCGAGCCTCTTTTCCCTTTTCCGAAACACCCGATCAACGAAAAACAATTGATCACATCATCGCTGATATGACTTCAGAAAAAACTATGGACCGTTTAGTTTGTGGAGATGTGGGTTTTGGTAAAACGGAAGTGGCTATGCAAGCTGCTTTCCTGGCGATACAAAGCCATAAACAAGTCGCCGTTTTAGCACCTACGACATTGCTCGCTAACCAACACTTGAAAAACTTTGAAGATCGCTTTGCGAATTGGCCTATTCGAATTGGGCTCTGTAGCCGAGCAATTACAGGAAAGGCACTCTCTGATCTAAAGTCACACATGGCTCAAGGTTCTTTGGACATCATTATCGGCACCCACAAACTATTGAATCCTGAAATTAAATTCAAAGCGCTTGGGCTCCTCATTGTCGATGAAGAACACCGGTTTGGTGTTTCCGATAAAGAAAAAATTAAAACCCTACGAAATAATATCGACATTCTTACGATGACCGCCACTCCGATTCCTAGAACTTTAAATATGGCATTGTCGCAAATGCGTGATTTATCAATTATTGCAACACCACCCGCTCAACGACTAGCCATCAAAACCTTTATCCGTCCCTATCGAAGTGAACTCATTAAAGAATCGATTGAACGTGAACTCTCCCGGGGTGGACAAGTTTATTTCTTACATAACGACATTTCTACGATGCCCCAAATCGAGGAAAGTTTGAAAGCATTAATACCTGGGTTACGTACTGTAACAGCACACGGGCAAATGAGTGAAAGCCACCTAGAACGAGTTATGACTAGTTTTTATCATCAGCAACATCAAGTTTTAATTACGACAACAATCATTGAATCAGGCATCGATGTTCCTAATGCTAATACCATTTTGATTAACCATGCCGATAAATTTGGCTTAGCACAATTACATCAACTCCGGGGTCGCGTTGGTCGCTCTCATCATCAAGCTTACGCTTTCCTCTTAACAGATCCTCACAGAAAACTTACTAAAGACTCAGCAAAACGCTTAGAGGCGTTAGAAATGCTAACAGACTTAGGCTCTGGTTTTGCTTTAGCGATGCAAGATTTAGAGATTCGAGGCGCAGGCGAGTTACTAGGTGATGAGCAAAGTGGTCACATACAAAAAATTGGCTTTAGTTTATATCTAGAGTTACTCGATGAAGCCATGAAGTCGCTCAATGCACAAGAGACTGGAAAAGAAGTGGTAACCTTTTTAGCTGATGTGGACTTGGGTATCTCAAGCCTACTAACTGCTGACTACGTGCCTGATGTAGCTGATCGGCTAACACTCTATAAGCGCCTTAGCAGTGCAAACACGAATGAAGCAATCGATTCACTGAAAGCAGAGCTCATTGATCGATTTGGACCTTTGAACTCTGCTGGAAACAACTTGCTTTCTATCGCTAAGCTTAGATTATTAGCCAATAGCTTGGGCGTCAGTAAAATCCGAACGGGGCGCGAATACGGGCAAATCAACTTCAACGAATCTGCCGATATTAATCACAAAGCCTTAATAAAACTTATTCAACTTCAACCTAAAAATTATCAACTACACAAACAAACTCAACTACGCTATCGCCTGAAAAACGCCTGCCCCATTCAACAGTGCCAAGATGTACTAATGGAATTGAAACCTTTGACCATTTACTGATGCATCAATCTCTTTTGACTACGTTTTTCTCATCTAGATGAAATTAACCATTTTCTTCAATTAACTGCTGCTGTTTACGATACTCAAACACGAGTTCATCACCGCGTACCGTAACAATAATTTCTTCTATTCTTTTTTCAGAGTCATCTCTTAACATGGATTCAACAATAGGTAATCGCACCTTTTCCTGAATAACCCTCGTCATCGGACGAGCACCCATTTTTTTATCGTAACCTCTTGATGCAAGCCATTTCTTAGCCGCTGGCGTAACAGAAAAGATTATTTTTTTCTCTGTTAATTGCTGTCGCAATTTTTCCAAAAACTTATCGACTACTTTAATAATAACGCTCTCTGGCAAATAATCAAATGTGATCACTTTATCCAGTCGATTACGAAACTCTGGGCTAAAAGTGGCGTTAACGGCAGCTTCAATCGTGTCTTCGTTATTGTCTGAACTAAAACCAATCGAATTCTTCTCTAATTTATCGACTCCCACATTCGATGTCATGGCAATAATTACATGTCTAAAATCCACAGTGCGACCATTGCTATCCGTCAAATGACCATAATCCATCACCTGTAAGAGAATGTTAAAAATATCTGGATGCGCTTTTTCAATTTCATCTAGTAAAAGTACGGCATGTGGATGCTTACGAACAGCTTCCGTTAACATACCGCCATCATCATAACCAACATATCCAGGAGGAGAACCAATCAATTTAGAAACTGAATGACGTTCCATATACTCAGACATATCAAAACGCAAAAATTCAATGTTTAAATGTTTTGCTAACTCACGCATCACTTCTGTTTTTCCCACACCTGTTGGACCCACCAATAAAAATGAACCCACTGGTTTTTCTTGATCCCCTAAGCCAGAACGCGATAATTTAACCGCTGAAGTTAAACTTTCTATTGCATTATCTTGGCCATAAATGACTTTGCTTAATTGACTGGATAAACGAGAAAGCTGTTTTTTATCTGAGCACGATAAGCTTTCAATCGGTATCCTAGCTAGTTTTGAAAACACTTTATCAATTTCACGTTCCGTAATTTGAACTCGGCGTTGATTGGCCGGCTTTAGATGCTGCGTGGCTCCTGCTTCATCCATCACATCAATTGCTTTATCTGGCAAATGTCTGTCACCCATGTAACGAGAAGACAACTGAACTAAACGTTCAATTGCTGCCTGAGTGTAATGAACATGATGGTAGGCCTCATATCGCAGCTTCAAGCCTTCCAGAATTTCAATCGCTTGCGTTTCTGTTGGTTCCTCAACATCAATTTTTTGAAAGCGGCGAGACAATGCTTGGTCTTTCGAAAAAAATTTACGATATTCCTCATACGTTGTTGCACCCATACAACGCAAATCGCCCGCTGACAACAAGGGCTTAATCAAGTTGGATGCGTCCAGAGTACCACCCGTTGCAGAGCCCGCTCCAATTAAGTTATGGATCTCATCAATGAAAATGATCGCTCCTGATTTTTTATTCAATGTTTTTAATATTGCTTTAAATCTCTTTTCGAAATCACCTCGGTATTTGGTACCTGCTAGAAGAACACCTAAATCCAAGGAATACACGGTGCAATCCGCTAATGGCCCAGGCACCTTACCATCCACAATCAATTGCGCAACACCACCAGCAAGTGCCGTTTTACCGACACCCGCCTCCCCTACAAACACAGGGTTATTTTTAGTTCTTCGACAAAGCACTTGCAAAGCACGTTGTATTTCATGCTCTCGACCGATTAAAGGATCAATCTCACCCTTGCGCGCTTTTTCATTCATGTTGGTCGCATAGGTATCCGTAATCGAATCCTCATCCCCCTGTCCTTGCGTGTTATTTTGCATCTCCAGAGGATCTATAAAATCACGCTGACCGCCCAATGGTTTTTGTCTTTTTTCAAATTCTCTCTCATCGCGGTAAACAATTTTCCCATGCAAGCTATAGCTCAATGCATCAGCACGAGTCACATTTTCTTGACTTAAAAAGTAAACCGCTTGACTTTCAGGTTCGGTAAAAATAGCAAGTAACACATTCACACCATTTACTTCACTAAAGCCTGCTCGCTGTGCTTCTTGAATCGCATGATGTATAACACGCTGAAAACTTAATGTCGGTTGAATTTCTCGATGAATACTCAATGGAATATGCGGTGTTGTTTCATCAATGAAAATACTCAAGCCTGAGCGCAAACGTGGAATATCTGCACCACAAGCCATCAATAACTCTTGTGCCTCTGGGTTTTCTGTTAATGCCATCAACAGATGCTCCAGGGTTATAAACTCATGACGCTTCTCTCGCGCACTAGTGAATATTTTATTAAGACTTTGCTCAAGCGAACGACTAAACATACCTACCTCCTATAACCGACCACCATCCCTGGCAAAAGGTTGACTATTTCTTATCCGCACATAATTTAGATGTGAAGGAAAAAATAAACCCTATGTCTTAATTTTAGTTGATAGAAAAAACCATTTCCTGGTAATTTTTTGATCAGAAAAAACAGTTCATATATAAAACATAGAGTTATAAGAAAATATCGAAAAAATATATTTTGAATCCCTTAAACCCTGATTTTTTGTGACCTAGCTTTTCCTAGGGTTGGTCATTTTTTAACAATATAAAGTGTTTACTTGTCCAGTGCATAGCTTGTACACTAAAATCGAGAGGCCAAGCATCTTATTTTAGCGTATTAACTTTTTATTAAGATCGATATTATAAAATATGATTGGCTTAAGCAGCGGGAGTTTAATTTAATATTTGGGTGTTCATGAAAACTATCACAGCTTCAGAATTAAAGAAAAGACTGGACAAAGATGAGGTTCTCCTTATCGATGTGAGAGAGCCTGCCGAGCATAGGAGTGAGTGCATTGATGGGGCTTGTCTCATACCGCTTGGTGAAATCAGTATTGATAAATTACCATCAACCAAAAGACCTATCGTTATTCATTGCAGATCAGGCAAAAGAAGCGCTGACACTTGTGCAAAACTTTTAGCAAGCAACCCTATCGTCATCATATTCTTTTTAAAAAAGCTATCCTATTCTTGATCCCTTCTGTTTTAGGGGTATGTACAGCACGCCACTTTATGATTCCAGCTTTTCCGCATACTATAGGGTCGATTATTACAATAATCATCAAACTCATCAATGTGCTGCGGTAGAACACCACTTGAAACATGAATTGATGGAAAACGAATCTGGAAGGAAAGGTTTTTTGGCTAAAATTAACCTGGCAGTCACCCGTTTTTCAAGGGGTGACTGCCAGGTTTCTGATTAACTGAGAGCTCTATTACTAGCGTTAATTAAATGCGACTCGTTACTATTTTGCTTAGACTCACTGAAGATACTGTGATTTCTTACTAAGCCTCCTCCAATCACTCCAGTTTGATTATTCATATCGATAGCACTAGCTATCTTTCTACTACTATTTGGATTCAGACAGCTTAAATCAACGCTATTGCTAGTAATACTTGGCCAATACACTGTATTAGTAAACTGCCATGTCTCCCATGATCTATCTTCCCAGCAAATAACCGGAGCCGGTGGATTCTCATCGTAGCGGGAAGCCCATAATTGACTATCCTTAACCAAATCACAGGATGACACATCGAAGTTAGGATTCCATTGGCTAGGGCTCGTATATATGGTAGGCACAGGCAATTGTGAAGATGTAACACTCATGAATTTAGCCAAGCAATCAGCCATCTCCGGCCAAGCTGTTCGATCTGAAGGTACCTCAACATCTATTGCCCAGTGGCTATTAGCAACATATGGCCGGTTATACAAAGAAACAACCAAATTAGCTTGCACGTCACATGGGTCAACATCATCAGGTTTTAGCGCATGATACAAGCCTACATGATCCGAAAAGGTCGAATTCGTAATCCCTTGCATATTGTTGGCGAATTCAGTGTCTTCAGTTTTACCGAATGAAGAACGAACCCATATATAATTCAAGACATAACATAAATAACCACTGTCGAAATCAAAATTAGACCAATCTATATGGCCTTGGTATGATGATACATCGATGTTAACCAATATTGGAAGCTTAGTAGGGTCAGTTGTACAATTATCTATCCCTGACGTCTGACAAATGGTCATTGGATCATTGCTAGCAACTGTAGGTTTGAAAAGACCTGTTTCTTTTATTGAGCCTACTATTTCTCCAAGCAGCGAAGAAATACCGTATAAAAAATACAACTTTGAGGACGATAGATAATTCATTTTTACTCCTGTGTCATAAAAAATCAAAATAAATTAAAAGAAAAACTTAAAAAATCCTGTTCAAGAAAGAATAATTTAAATTTTGCTTGATTCATAAAAAAAGACACCGAAATCAAATAAAAATTGGCTATTTTATTTTTGCATTGTTTCCTCCAAGTACTCAAAAAATGACAATACATTATTTGCGATAACATTACACGTTAACAAAAAATTATCTTCGATTTTTTTATCTCTAATAAGCAGGGCTGTTCCATTAAAATTAGTGCGCTAAGCACCCCAAAACCAGTAAGTTTTTTAGAAATTAAATAACCTTCCTAAGTCATAGAACGTCACTTGTATCATAAAAATCACTAAAAACAGCATCCCAACGATAACCCCTGCTCGTTGGATCTTAAGTGATAGTGGCCTCCTGCGAAGTAATTCAACTAGCTGATACAAAATATGCCCTCCATCTAAACCAGGAATAGGTAATAAATTGATGAAGCCTATCGATAAACTAATGATTGCTACAAACTGCCAATAAACTTGCCAGCCAGCCAGTGTAGCCTTACCTGCGGCCTGAAAAATACTCACAGGACCACCCATTACTTTCATCGGCAAATCCCCCACGACCAACTTAAATAAGACACCCACTTGAAACGTTAAAAGACCCCAAACCCTTTTCCAAGCAGGAGCCCAGCCGGAAAAAGGCCCGTAATGCTCCAAGAGTTGCATTTTTTTTGGCCATTCAGGTGCCTCAACTGAAAAGCCGACATATCCGTAAACCTCTCCCTGATGTCGTTTTTCGCCAATAACCACTTGCTTCTGACTTTTCTTACCGCGAAACTCAGTTGTCCAGGTCATTTTTTTCCCAGGCATTTCCTGAATCAACATAACCAGCTGCTGCCAATCACTAATCGGCTTACCGTTAATAGCGAGGATGGTTGCCCCTTTAACCAAACCAGCTCTATCGGCTGGTGAATTTTTAACTACACGATCTACAATTGGCTTAATCGGCGGATAATAAGGCGCTATACCCAACTCTTGCAACGGATCCACTGTACTTTTATTAAAATCCAACTCCCACAAGGCCAAGTTTTTTTCCACGACAGGGCCCTGCATATCGTGCTGCACACGAACATGAATGGGCCCATCATGACCTACTGCATGCATCAATTGCATCACAACCTGTTGCCAGCTACGTGTAGGTTGATCATTGACCGAAACGATCAAATCTTTCGACTGAATCCCTGCCTGTTGAGCCGGAGAGGAATGCACGACACTACCTACAACGGGTGCGATATAGTCAATACCCGTCAGAAAAAGTCCCCAAACAATAGTGATTGCCAGCAAAAAATTAACCAACGGACCTGCCACTACAATCAAAAATCGTTTCCATAATGCCTGTGAAAAATAAGACTGCGGATCATTTCTTGTATTTTCATCTTCTTCATCACCATACATACGAACATAACCGCCCAAAGGTAAGCTACCAAGTACATACTCTGTTCCCGATTTTTTTGATACCCAGTGAAAAATAGGCTTACCAAAACCAATAGAAAATCGAACAACCTTAACACCCAAGATTCGCGCCATTGCAAAATGACCACCTTCATGCAATAAAATAATAAGAAAAATAGCAGCGACAGCACCAAAAATAGCCAGCAAAATATCCATAAACATAGACCCCCATAACTCCAGCCCATTGTGCACCGATGCAACCTCAGTGTCCACCTTGTTAACCCGCTGACAACATGCTAAAACGCCCTATCTCTCTTATCTAAGGATATAACTATGGCTCGGCGCAAAAAAACTCCCCCAACCCCTATTGAGGCAACCATCCACGCACTAAGTCATGATGGCCGCGGAATCGCTTCTGTCGAGGGCAAAACTACCTTTGTCATCGGCGCCCTACCCGGTGAGAAAGTCAGTATTACCTTACTGAAATCTCACAGCAAATATAATGAAGGAGTCGCCCATCAAATTCATACTGTCTCAGCGGATCGAGTGTCTCCAGGGTGTGCACATTTTACCCGCTGTGGGGGCTGCCGTATTCAGCATATGCCTCCCAGTTTACAAGTTAAAACGAAGCTTGATGCATTTAAAGAAATCATGACACATCATGGTGAAGCAGAACCCAAAGAGTGGGCCCCACCCCTAGAAGGAGTTCAGTGGGGATATCGGCGAAAAGCGCGCTTAAGTGTGCGTTTTATTCCTAAAAAAGAAAAGGTATTGGTCGGTTTCCGTGAACTAAACGGTTACTATGTTGCAGACAATCATCAATGCCCGATTCTTATTTCGCCCGTTGATAATCTACTTCAAAAACTCAGCGAACTTATTTTTTCCCTCTCAGCCAAAGAACACATTCCGCAAATTGAATTATCTGCTGGAGACCATGTCACAGCCTTGATGTTTCGACACCTTGAACCCTTGATTGATAGTGACATCCAAGCACTCAAAAACTTCGGGAAAGCATATGATCTGCATATTTATCTGCAACCACATGGGTATGACTCACTCGCTTTAATTGAACCTGCGGGTGAGAACGCTCGCTTAAATTACGAACTTGATGGTATGACTTTTGAATTCAAACCTGAGCAATTTGTACAAATAAATGGAGATATGAATGCAAAAATGCTTACTCAAGCACTGGACTGGCTAGATTTAAAATCAGATGATCGCGTGTTGGATTTATTTTGTGGCATTGGCAACTTTTCCCTACCCATAGCTAAACGCATCTCTCATCTCACGGGTGTTGAGGGCGATGAAACAGCCGTTACACAAGCCTACTCAAATGCAGAAAAAAATAGTATTCAGAATGTGAATTTTTCTGTCTGTAACTTATTTGAATTACCTAAAAATGCGCCTTGGATAAACAGAACGTTTAATAAGCTACTACTTGACCCACCGCGTGCAGGTGCAGAAGAAATAGTCACTAAAATTAAATTATTTCACCCCGAAATAATTGTATACGTCTCCTGTCATCCAGCGACTTTAGCACGAGATACTAAAACGCTTATTGCCGCTGGCTATACACTTGAGAAAGCAGGCATTATGGATATGTTTCCACAAACACAACATGTCGAAGCAATGGCATTGTTTCGACGTCACTAACTCTGCTAAACTTTTATTCTGCTTTAATTGCAAGGTACAACATAACCTATGTCTCACTCGTACCGTGACACACTCGCTAACTGGCTTCAAAAAGCATCGCCCCGGTTTACACAACCAACTGATTATGAAACCATCCTGACTCAAGGAAGCCATCTACTCGCTACCTTTTCTCCCACTTCAGATAATCTGACTGAACGCGGAATAGCGATTGCTAGTGAGCTTTTACTCACCACCACAGATCCAACACTCGTAATCTGCTGCCTCATTCAACCTCATTTACAAACACTCGCTGAAGAAAAATGGCCCATTGAATTAAACAATTATCCGAGCTTCAAAAGTCTAGCTCGTGGCTTTAAACGAATGAGTATCCAGGATAAAATACAACATCAAAATCGAGAACAGCGGCTAGCTCAATCAACCGCACTCAGAAAAATGCTCCTAGCGATGGTCGATGATATTCGTGTTGTCATTATCAAACTTTGCGAACAAATAGCAGAAGTTAGAAAACTACATAACAATCCAGATGAAACCAAACGCTGGCAAGCAGAAATGGGATTGCATGTTTATGCAAGCCTAGCTAACCGTCTAGGCTTGGGGCAACTTAAGTGGGTATTAGAAGATCTATCTTTTCGATATCTAGAACCACAAGCCTATCATGAAATCTCAAAAACACTACATCATAATCGCAGTGAACGTGAAGCGTATATTATCAATTTTAAACAAGCACTAGAGGAGCTATTACTCAAACAAACTACTTGCTATCAGTTCAATATTAGTGGTCGTGCAAAGCACATTTACAGCATATACAAAAAATGCAAACAAAAAAATTACAGCTACAAAGCAATTAATGATGCAACCGCTTTGCGAATTTTGCTTCCGACAGTTTCTGATTGTTATGCTGTTTTAAGTGCCATCCACACAACTTGGAATCCAGTTCCCGATGAATTTGACGATTACATCAGCAACCCCAAGCCCAATGGTTATCGTTCTTTACACACGGTTATTCAAGCTCCCAAAAATACTTTAGTTGAAATTCAATTACGAACATTCGACATGCACGAAGAGGCGGAGCTGGGGGTGGCTGCTCACTGGAAATACAAAGAAGTTCGTAGTTCCAGTGAAGAAAACACCAGCAAAAAAATCAATTGGCTACAAAGTTTATTAAGTTGGCATGAAGAGATCGATACCGATCGAGATAAATCCCTCTACCGCGAGGCTTTTCAAAACCGTGTCTATGTTTTTACACCAAAAAATAAAATCATTGATTTACCTCTAAAATCAACACCTCTTGATTTCGCCTATACGGTACATACAGATATCGGTCATCACTGCATTGGCGCAAAGGTGAATGGGCGGATTGTCCCCCTCACCTATCAACTCATGACTGGTGACGAAGTAAAAATACTCACACAGAAAAGCTCCACTCCCAGCCGTGACTGGCTAAACAAGAAAGCAGGCTACCTCGCTTCAAAACATGCACAATCAAAAGTGCGCCACTATTTTCGAAAAGAATTTTACGATGATCATGTCAAACAAGGGCAGGAAATTTGGAATAAGTACTTAGAACAAGAAAAAATAAAAAAAACAGATCTACAAAAGCTAATTGCCACACTCAATATCACGAAAATGACTGATCTTTTCTGTAAACTGGGTTCAAATGACATCCATATACGAACTGTCATTCATAAATTACGGATCATTACAGGTGTAGAATCAACACTGGTTTCTGTTAAAAATAGAATGGAAAAAATCAACGAACGAAAAAAAGATTCTGCTATTTTGATATCAGGCGTCTCTAATTTACTCACGCAACTTGCTCGCTGCTGCCATCCACTCCCAGGAGATGAAGTCACAGGATATATCACCCAATTTTCCGGTGTTAGTATCCATCGTGCTGATTGTGAAAACATACTGCATGCCGCCCAGAAAAAACCTGAGAGAATCATTGATGCTCAGTGGGGGATAAGCCAATCAAAACACTTTCCGGCAAATATAGAAATAGTGGCTTCTAACGATTCGCAAACCGATAAACAAATTATCAGCTATCTTGTCACACAAGATCTGAATATCTTACGCCACAGCTCTCATCTCAATCAGGCTCAATCCACACGAATCTATCGCTACCACTTGGATGTTCTTGATAAAACGCAGTTAAGCCAACTGATTACTGGACTTCGTCATATTCCAGGTGTCCGGGATGTTAAGAGAATATAGCGCTCAATAATTTCAAATCGACGATACGAATCAGAAATGACTGTCAAACGGGTGCTGAAAAATCATAGTATGATCACGATCAGGACCTGTTGATACGATTGTAATCGGCACACCGGATAAGTCTTCAATATGTTGGATATAAGCTCTGGCCATTTTTGGTAACCCATCGATATGCGTTACACCAAAAGTAGGACTCTTCCAACCCGGTAAGGTTTCATAAACCGGCTCGCAAGACTCTAGCATCACCGAATCTGCTGGAAAAGAAGTTAGTTTTTTACCTTGATACCTGTATGCTACACAAATTTTAACTTCTGCCAGGTTATCTAGCACATCCATTTTTGTTAATACCAAACCCGTCATACTGTTATTGGTAATCGCCCGCTTAAGCGCAACCATATCCAACCAGCCACAACGACGGGGACGGCCAGTGGTTGAGCCAAACTCTTGACCACGCTCTCTCATTTCAAGACCTGTCTCATCCAATAACTCCGTTGGGAATGGGCCTGAACCCACACGCGTTTGATACGCTTTAACCACACCCAGAATTTCATCTATGCACAAAGGCCCGATGCCTGTCCCTGTCGAAACTGCACCCGCTGTGGTATTTGATGAAGTCACATAAGGATAGGTTCCATGATCAATATCCAGTAAACTCCCTTGCGCTCCTTCATATAAAATATTTCCTTTTTTTTCCATAATTTTTTCAAGATCTTCCGTCACATCTGTGATCAATGGCAAGATTTTTTCTCGCACAGCCATCACTATTTTTAAGACATGCTTAGGGTCAATCGCTTCTTTTTTGTAATATTGGGTCAACATAAAGTTATGATATTCTGCGAGCACAGATATGCGCTCTGTCAATTTTTTCAGATCCTGAATATCCAACACCCTAACTCCACGACGCGCTACCTTGTCTTCATAAGCAGGACCAATCCCTCGACAAGTTGTTCCTATTGCTTTATTTCCGCGGAACTCTTCACGTGCGCAATCAAGCGCAACATGATAGGGCAGTATCAATGGGCACAGACCACTGATGCGTAATTTCTCGGCAACATTAACACCTTGATTTTGAAGCCCCTCCATCTCATTGACCAATGCACTAGGGCATACCACCACTCCATTTCCAATCAAGCAATGTTTATTTCCCCGAAGAATTCCAGAAGGAATCAGATGAAGGACTGTTTTTTCACCACGAATAATTAACGTATGCCCGGCATTATGGCCACCTTGATAACGAACAACCGCATCAGCCTGATCCGTTAGATAATCAACGATCTTTCCCTTCCCTTCATCGCCCCACTGAGCACCTAAAATAACAACTTGCTTTCCCATCAGTCTGATCTTCCTATACGCTATTGAATTGGCCGATTTTTAGGCGATTTTTGGCAAATAAGCTGAGCTGTTTGACTATATTCAGCTTTTATATTCATCCCAAAATTCTGCACATTTTTGCTAAAACGGACCCATTCTATCATGGCAAAGACTGAAAGTCCTGGGTTTTCCTCGTGGAAATAAGTGCAATCCCTATTAATCGAGAATTGCTACTGAACTTGTTCTTCTGGAAAAAGCCTCAAATAATCCTCTCGCTGCAAGCGAACAGTCAGTACAATATCACCTACATCGGTCGTGACTTCTTCTTTCACCGCATTCAACTGATATAATTTACTCCGTAGCGCACCTTGATTCGGATGCAGTGTTACGGTGGTATTGATCCACGTATTGCCTATGAAGGCACTCACCCTCTCTTTTAACTCATCTATTCCCTGACCTGTTACTGCAGATACATATACTCCTGAAAACCCCTCGCAATCCTGTTGATCCCCTTTTTCAAGTGACTCAACCTTTAGCTTATCTACTTTATTAAAAATAATGAGCTCCGGCGTTTCTTTGGCACCAATTTCTTCTAGCACAAGCCTCACATCTTCCATACGCTGTCGCCACAAAGGATCACTGATATCTACTACATGCAGGAGTAGATCTGCTAAACATGTTTCTTCTAACGTTGATTTAAATGCTGCAACTAACTCATGGGGTAAATTAGCCAAAAAACCGACCGTATCTGCGAGCAACGCATGCCCTATATTTGGTAGATTCAGTTGTCGAATAGTCGGATCTAACGTTGCAAATAGCTGATCAGCTACAAAAACGTTAGAATCAGTTAGCTTATTAAATAAAGTCGATTTCCCAGCATTCGTGTAACCAACCAATGAAATTGTCGGAATAGAACGTCGAGTTCTAGCCCGTCGACTTTGTTCGCGCTGAGACTCTACTTTTTTCAATCGTTTATGAATCGTCTTAATGCGCATAACTAATAACCGCTTATCCGTTTCCAGCTGAGTTTCACCTGGGCCACGTAACCCAATTCCACCTTTTTGTCGCTCTAAGTGAGTCCAACCGCGAACAAGACGCGTGCGAATATGCTCAAGTTGCGCTAACTCTACTTGTAACTTCCCCTCAAAACTTCGTGCGCGTTGCGCAAATATATTTAATATAAGCCCCGATCGATCAATTACAGGAACACACCATTCTTTTTCTAAATTCCTCTCTTGCGCTGGTGATAACGATCGATTAACCATGACTAAATCTATCTCTCGTGCATTTACCTGCCCCTTTATTTCAGCAACCTTTCCTTTACCTATATAAAATTTGGGATCTGGTTTTTCCCGCTTAACCTCTAAATTCAAAACAACTTCAGCTCCAGCAGCAATAGCAAGACCTTCAAATTCCTCGAATGAACCTAGGTCATCATCCAATCCATGTGACACATGAACCAGCAAGGCCTGTTCACCCCGTTTAGCTCTAGACATAACAAAATCAGTCAACACACACCTCTCTCTATTCAGTTACTCACGGAAAACCCAATCAGCTGCTAACAATGATGAATTAAACACTTAACGAAAACCCGGTAGCGTATACGAATAAATTCGTATTTTTATACTCGCCCTTAGCGCCTCACCATGCCTGACGCAATTCACCCGATTCAACGATTAAACATCGATCCAATTTTTTCGCCATCGTATCGTTATGCGTAACCATAACAAAACTAATATGAAGAACCTCATTTAACTCTCGCATCAACTCAAATACTTGCTGCGCTGTTTTTGTATCTAAATTTCCGGTCGGTTCATCCGCAAGCACAACTGCTGGTTGCATAATCAACGCGCGGGCTATCGCAACTCGTTGTCGCTCACCACCCGATAGCTCTCCAACCCTATGCTCTAACCGATGAGACAAGCCCACTCGCTCAAGTAGCAAAACTGATCGCTCACGTGATTCATGAACAGAAATTCCAGCAATCCAAAGAGGCATTGCTGTATTTTCTAATACATTAAATTCTGGCAATAAGTGATGAAACTGATAAACAAAACCCAAGAATTTATTTCGTAACCTACAGCGGAAATTATCGGACAAACCCGATACTTTATGACCCATCCACTCCACTTCACCCGCACTGATATGATCCAAACCACCCAACAAATGCAGCAAGGTACTTTTACCCGTACCTGAAGCACCTGTGATAGCGACCATTTCACCGGCCATTACCGATAAATCAATGGATTTTAAAACTGGGACAATTAAATCACCATCTACATAATTTTTAGCCAAGTTATTGCAAGACAAAACAACCGAGGCATCATTCATAACGCAATGCCTCCGCTGGCTGTGTTCGAAACGCTAAGCTAGCGGGGTAAAGCGTTGCCAGCAAGCTAAGCACAAAGGCAATCAGCCCAACTGTACATACATCCCCTCCATGCAAAGATGACGGAAGGTAGTCAACCCAAAAAGCTTGAGCAGACACCCACTGCACTCCAAAAGTATGCTGTATCCAGTTCACTAAGTTAGTGATTGAAAGAGAGAGCCCTATTCCACAAATAATACCCACAATAGTTCCCGCCAAACCAACAATCGCTCCTTGAAAAATAAACACAGCCATCACGGTTGACCGCTTGGCCCCTAACGTTCTAAGAATGGCAATATCAGCACGTTTCTCATTGACACCCATCACAAGACTCACAATTAAATTAAACGCAGCAATCAGGATAATCAGGAGCAACACCAAAAACATAATGGTTTTTTGCATTGCTAGTGCTTTAAATAAACTACCATAGTTGCTAGTCCAATTAGTTACTAAATATGAATTTGGTAGTTGCTCAATTAAATTTTGCGTCACGGCGGGGGCTTGATACATGTCCTTTAATTTCAAATGAAAGCCAGAGCGACCTATTTTTTTAGTGGGAAAAAGCTTTTCAGCATCTTGAATGTTAACGTAAATCAACCCTTCATCGTAACCAAAACCGCTTTTAGTCTCAAAGAGACCACTAACGTGAAGCCTCCGAAAACGAGGTAAAAGACCCAAGGGAGTTATGGTTGTTTCTGTCGTGTAAAGCGTGATTTCCGAATCTAAATAAGCACCCAATGTGCCGGCCAATTCCACACCAATAACCGCGTAAAAGCTACCGGGGGTCAATGAATTTAAACGACCTTCCGTCACTTTTGAAGCAATACCAGAAACCGCTCCCTCCTGTTTAGGATCTATTCCCATTACTTGTACTGCTGAAACTTCTGGACCATCTGAAAGCATTCCTTGACCACTGACATACGGAGCAATTCCTATCACTTGAGGGATATGAATCAACACCTGATCAAGCCGCTTTCGAGCCTGATCGAGTGGATCATTGGTCATCACATTTATCTGCGGTGCAATGGAGAAAAATTTTGTTGTCACTACTTGATTAAAGCCATTCATAACGGAAAGCACGGTTATGAGTACCATAACACCTAAAGCAATTCCGATAACAGATGCGATTGAAATAAAAGAGACGAAGCGATTACGCCGCTTCGCACGGGTGTATCGCAAACCAATTAAAAGCGAAAGGGGTTTAATCATGCCTGATACTATAACGCAAAGAAACCGAGCTGTCTTGCAGAACTCTTTTTCTTGGGTTGCCCTGGATAAATAGACGGCTCTATCCGCAGATACTCCTTTTTAAATCTCAGTGAAGTGAAAAATGCATAACCGACAACGAATCTATCTACATACAGACAAAGGCTAACTCAGGCTCTTCATCTCAGATTCGCGGAAGATTTAGATTTTTATGGGAATCTGGAAGACCTAAAATGTCTTTCACATGAAGAACCTAGGGTTTGCCCGGGGCCGGAGTCGAACCGGCATGGTATTTTACTACCGAGGGATTTTAAGTCCCTTGCGTCTACCTATTTCGCCACCCGGGCATGTAAAGGCTGAGGTCGGAATCGAACCGGCGTACACGGCTTTGCAGGCCGCTGCATGACCACTCTGCCACTCAGCCATAAAAGCTACTTCTAACAAATCCCGTTTTCATCCAACGGCAAATGCAGCGCACCCAAGAAAACAATCGAATTTAGCCAACCCTTAATCCTGTCAGGGGCGAAATTCCAATGAATCGCTTGGAGCGGGAAACGAGATTCGAACTCGCGACCCCAACCTTGGCAAGGTTGTGCTCTACCACTGAGCTATTCCCGCATCTTAATGAGTGCAGCATGTTATTACTCTTTCGCCGAAGCTGTCAAGTCTTCCCAGGCAACTTTTAGATAATTTATCATGCTCCATAACGTTAACCCAGCAGCGATATAAAGCAACCCTTCACCCAAGTAAAGAACCCCATTTGGCAACTCTTTTCTGTAGAATAAAAGAACAATAAGTGCAATCATTTGAATGGCTGTTTTTATTTTTCCAAGGTATGTCACCGCAACACTTGCTCGCTTACCCATCTCACTCATCCACTCTCGAAGTGCTGAGATAGCAATCTCACGCCCAATAATAACAACGGCCGGAACAACCAAATGATCCGCATACTGTTGACTGATAATCATCACAATCACGACGCAGACAACGAGCTTATCGGCTACAGGATCCAAAAAAGCACCCAATGGCGTGAGCTGAGACAAGCTTCTTGCCAAATACCCATCCAGCCAATCCGTAATCGCACTTAAAGCAAATAAAATAGCTGCAGCCAAATGGGCCCAAGGAAAGGGAAGATAGTAGCAAACCAACAAAAGTGGAATTGCAGCAATACGTGATAACGTTAGCATGGTTGGGATATTCATCCAGCTGATTCTAAGGACCATCTAAGAGCTCGTCAACTGAGGTTAGATCAAAACTAAATGTTTTCTAACAACAAATCTTACTGGCCAGGCACCACTAAATTCAAAACTTGTTTCAATACCTCGTCTACCAATTCAGAACCAGAGAGCATCCGCAATGGAGAGCGATTTGAATTAACAGCTAACGCAAACGTGACGTCCTGATCATAGGAATACCCCATCAAAGCCTCATAACCATAGACGCGACCTTTTGACCAAACCAGTTCACCATAGGGGTAGAACTTAGCACGACGAAAACCTAAACCAAATTCGCCCATATTTTTCTTACCTTCACGATGAATCGGTGCTGGGTTTGAAAAAAATACATTCATTGGATCGCCAAAAAATTGTTCTCGCCAAAGTGTTCTCATCCACTGAACTAAATCCATAATAGATGAGATCCCGGCCATTCCAGCCAAACCATTGAGGTTATACGCAGCAGTCACATCATACGCACGCAATTCACGACTACCGTTATAATTAACTATCGGCAAGGATCTAAAAATATCTGCGTATGGAAAAGAAGTCGGCATATAACCATGTACTAAATTCGGCAAATCTTTTTTGACTACTCCATTGGCACAGTAAACGGTGTCGACCAAACCCTGTTTTATAAAAAGTTGAGTCATTAACTCTGCAAGCGTTCGACCGGTTATTGCCTCCAATACAATCCCTGCTAACAAATAATTCGTTGCAGATAAAGCGTGAATACCTCTTTTTTCTTTCCAGTAACCATGGCAGTACTCGACATCCATGCCGGTAATGAGGTCCAAATAAGCTTCGATTTGCCATACCTTTTTGGGATTTTTACTCATCCTATAAACATACGCAGTCGTTTGATCATAGCTCGGCAAACCACTGGTATGCTGAAGCAAATCACGAACTGTAACTGGCTTTAACTGATTATATTCTTCTACAATCAAACGAAACTGACCACTGTCTTTACTAAAGTCTCGACTAACTTGAAGTAATGAGCTATCTAAACTAAAGCCGTACTCTTTAATGCAGTCCAATATCAGCGAGACACAAAAACTCTCTGTAATTTGTCCCAACTGAAACCGCCCATCCAATCCCCAGGCTGCCTCTAAAGCAACATCCGAAAACCCGCTAGAGACAACCTGTGGCAGATCCAGACCCTGAGCAAAGGCGACGATGATCCCAGGAACATGATAATTTTTATGATTTAGTTTTATCATCGCACCCTCTACATTAAACTTTTCACCCAAATTAAGCCACCCATAGCAGGATTCAAGATCACCCGACGATTCTGGTCTTTATCACAGGTACTTCATATCAAAAGTCGGTCGAGTGATCATATGCTTAGCGACTCATATACCATACACCAGAAAACAAGCTGACCGTCAATATTAACTACCTGTTTTTTTAACGTAACACAAGACTCCATTTAATAATATCTTAAGGTTTTCGGGTTATACTTATAGTTCTAATCTATCCAAATTAACGGGGAACAACGATGTCTACATTACGCAATGAACGCGAAAGCTTAAAAAGAAAGCAACCCGATGATGAGATAAAATTATACCCAGGACAAGCAGCTGATCCTGAATTACAGCTGAAATTGGATGAAGCAAGAAAAAGCAGCCGTAAAGAACATCTATCAGCAAGTGTTAAGACACAAGTTGTTATTGATCACGAAAATCAACACTCCCCTACAAAAGTAGCCAACCCTATTACACTCAAGGCACAACAAGATGCTAGGTATTTTTCCCAAATATCTGGTGCACAAATCATCGAAGCGGTAGAGAGAACAGAAGAAACTGATTTTGAGAATCAACGTGCGCCGAGTTGGACTAAAAACGCACCTTCACCTAAACCTGAAACAAAAAAAGACGATCCAGAAGAAGCGAAAAAAACCAGCCTACCAAACCCATTTAAAATCCCTGAGTGTCGGAAAGACTAAGATTAAGTTCTTGCAATTTTTTCCAGCAATGGCGCTTACGTCCTTCATCTCCTAATAGTTCTGCTGGTGAATACGAAACAAAAACTTGCTTACCCTCACAAAGACCCCATTGAGCCCTTAATTCTTCACCCAAAATAAGCACTGGCAACCGAGGTTTCTGAACTATGACTTGCTGACACCCGCCTTTAACCAACCACGGCAATGCTTTCGCAATTGCGCCAACTAGACTCGCTTCTTCTAAACTACCATTGCCGTATTGCGCCAACAGACAAGCTAAGGATTTTTTTCCTTTTTCCCAATAATAGCAATAACATAAAACAGACTCTTCTTTTTCTCTGTTAATTAATCCCTGTTTTTTTAGAAGGGGTAGCTGAATGCGTGGTGACCAGCATTCAATTCCGATTTTTTTCAATACTATCCGCTTTTTCATCATACAAGCTCATCTTTAGACACAGCCCAACAATGGGCACTTTCATCTCTACCACGAATGACTGGCTCTCTATCTGAAAAAAGAGTATATAATGATCCTTTTATCTGAACCAGGGCTTTTTATGGACTGCTTATTTTGCAACATCGCCTGTGGCGCAATATCAACCGAACTCATTTATGAAAACGAACATGTCGTTGCTTTTCAAGACATAAACCCTCAAGCACCGGCTCATATCTTAATCATTCCTAGAGAGCATATCGCGAGCGTCAATGACTTAGATCCTAGCAGCGAGACCATTTCACACCTCTATGAGGCAGCTCAAATCTTGGCTCGAGATACGGGTCTAGACGATACTGGCTATCGGTTGGTCATGAACTGTGGGGCAGATGGTGGGCAGGAAGTTTATCACATCCACCTCCATTTCTTAGGCGGCCGCGAAATGAAATGGCCACCGGGATAGTTCAACTCATCACCACAAGAACTTATTCCTTGTTTATTCTCGGTGAATCCGATTCACTAAAAGTTCGCCTTTTATCCCCCCCAATTCCTTAGTTATCACTCCTAAAAAACCCTTGCCTTACTCTATTCGTTTGATATACTGGCTTCGTCTTTAAGGGGCCGAGGTGGCGGAATTGGTAGACGCGCCGGATTCAAAATCCGGTGATAGCGATATCGTGTGGGTTCGATTCCCACTCTCGGTACCACACTTAAAAAAATGATAAACTTCTGATGAAAAGCCATTTTTGGCGAATCAGATGGGTGAAAAATGGACGTTTTTATGCTCACCAACAATGACTCCCTCACCAAGATGATGCCACTGTGAGTAACCCCTCTTTCCATAAAATTGCGGTCCTTCGAACAGCTGCCCTGGGTGATATCTGCATGACCATCCCCCTACTGATTGCACTACGGGATCACTTTTCTCAAAGCCAAATCTTTTGGATTATTGATGAAAATATGTCTGAACTGGTTGAAGACTTGAAGGGCATTAAACTTATCAAAATAAAAAAACCCCACTCCTTACTTGACTGGCGACAATGCCAAAAAATACTGAGCTGCTATGAATTCGATATCTTACTCATGCCTCAATCTAGCATGCGCTCTAACCTGCTTTCTCTTTTTCTTTCTGCAGACATTAAATACGGTTTTGACAAGCTACATAGCAAAGACTTTCAATCTAAATTTATTGATAAGAAGGTCACCTCGATAGAAGAGCACTTAGTCCATAGTTTCCTGCGTTTTGCAGAAGCTATTGGTGTTCCCAAAGAACCACCGAAATGGGAGATATCACTTTCTCAGACTGATATAATCTACGCAGAAACACTGATTCCTCACACCAAGAAACCGATTATTGCTATCTGTCCAGTCAGCAGCAAAAAAGAAAGAAACTGGCCAGCCGATCGATTTGCTGAAGTCGCAAAAAAATTGCAAAAAAATTGGGACGCTCAAATTCTTCTAGTTGGTGGCTCAGATCATGCCTCTCGTAGTGCATGCCAAATGATTCTAGAACAGACAGATGCTATTGATGCCCATAATAAAACTTCGCTCAAAGAACTTTGCGCTCTATTCAAGCGATGCGACTTACTCATCGCCCCTGACACAGGACCTGCGCACTTGGCAAATGCGATGGGAACTCCGGTTGTTGGGCTTTATGCAGTGATGAAAGCCAAGAAAACAGGCCCGTATTATTCGATCAATCACTGTGTAGATAGATACGACGAAGCAGTCAAAACTATTCTAAAAAAAGACCCCTCCCAAACCTCTTGGAACTTACGCGTACACTCTTCCAAAGCCATGCAACTCATTGAGACGAATACTGTCTACGAGCATTGCTGCGAGCTATTAAAAACCCTAGGACACACGAAAACATATAGGAAAAAAGATGGAAACCATTAATTGGCCACAAATTGAAAATGCAACTACACATAACGAACCTTATCCTCACATGCTGATTGAAGAAACCTTATTATCACAAGAAAACCTCACTCGAGATTTTCCTACTTTTACCTTTCCAGGACTTGTTCCACCTGAAAGTATTGAGTGTGGTCCGTCATTTGCTGCTTTGTTGCAAGAGCTTGATAGCCAACGGTTACGCGATATTATCGGAAAAAAACTTGATATGAATCTTTCTAACAACCCCACCTTAATGACGGTTCGTGGATTTTCTAGGCAACGAGATGGCCGTATCCATGTTGATACACCTGACAAAGTAGCCACTATTTTACTTTACTTAAATGACACTTGGACACACGATGCCGGAAAAATTCGTGTACTAAGAAGCGGCGACAACATCGAAGACTATGATAAAGAGCTCTCTCCTATCATGGGTAACATGTTTATTTTTAAAGTCACTGATAACTGTTGGCACGGCCATTTGCCGCTAGCAGCTAAAAGACGTGCGATTATGGTTAACTACATGGCCTCTCCCGAAGCCTACAAAAAGCATCACAACAAACATAAGCGCAGTGCACGCTTTAAAAAGCTGAGATCCGCCTTTGCCCGAAAAAACTAGCGCATCGAATAAATCAATTTAAATGCATCTGCCTCGAGTACATGACTCAGTGCTAGCAGTAAATCTGCCGTGGGATGAACAAGCCAGTCATCACCAAAAGCAACCGGCGCTAAACCTTCCGGACTTTGATAATGTACCACTACACGACATTTCCCTCCCAAATAAGGCTTTAAGACTATTGGTAGCTTTTCACATAGGTGATTCAACTCATCTGAATCCTTCGCTCGGAGTAAAAGCTTGCGCGCACGCGCAAAACGAATTTGATCCAAGGTATGAACAGACTCTGCGACTACTTTCATTGATTTGGTGAAGCTATCCAAACTGACATGGCCACTGATGATCAACACCTCATCCGAGTTTAATAAATTCATTACCTTCAAATACAACTCATTAAAAACGGTTACTTCTGCAGATCCCGAAGTATCCTCAATCGTAACTATCGCCATACGCTTACCCTGCTTGGTTATAACCGTTCGATTAGCAGAAACCACACCAGCTAAAATCACCTTATTTTTTTGCGAACTGAGATTTCCACACCTGGCTGTCAGAACAGAATCCAACTCTTTTTCAGAAACCTGCGTTGGGTGACCTGAATAATAATACCCTAATGCCATTTTTTCATGACGCAAACGTGTTAAAGCATCCCACTCTTTTTCTCGTTGATAACTGAATGACGCCCCCTTTTCCTGCTCTGGCGCAAACAAACTTTTTTGCCCACTTACTCTATCTAACTGATGCTGTTGTGCTGCTTTATGGGCTGATTCCATCGTCGCCAATAACGTTGCTCGCGTTTGTTGAAAACAATCCATCGCACCAGAGCTAACCAGGGGCTCCAGGACACGTCTGGATATTTTTTGTAGATCCAAACGCTTTGTAAAATCAAATAAATCAGTAAACGGTCCGTTTTTTTCACGCTCTTGTATTAAATGCAAAATAGCAGACTCACCAAAACCTTTAATCGCACCCAAACCATAGATGATTGCTGCATTTTCATCTACTGAAAAATGATAACGACTTTTATTTACGCAAGGAGGTAAGACCTGACATTTCATTCGCTTTGTTTCTTGATAAAATGCAAATACCTTATCGGTATTATCCATATCTGAAGACAAAACAGCCGCCATAAATTCTGCTGGATAATGCGCTTTTAACCATGCCGTTTGATATGCGATTAAGGCATAAGCAGCTGAGTGCGATTTATTAAATCCATAACCCGCAAATTTCTCCATGATATCAAAAATATCGTTCGCTTTTTTAGGCTCAATGGAGCGAGCTGTTGAACCCGTTAAAAATACCTCACGCTGCTTCGCCATCTCTTGCGTGTTTTTCTTTCCCATCGCTCGACGCAACAAATCTGCCGCGCCTAGTGAGTACGAAGCCAATACCTGCGCAATCTTCATCACCTGCTCTTGATAAAGAATGACACCGTAGGTATCTTCTAAAATAGGTTTCAACTCTGGATGAAAATAATCGACCTTTTGCCGTCCTTGCTTACGATCAATAAAATCATCCACCATTCCCGATTGCAAAGGACCCGGACGAAATAAAGCCACCAAAGCAATTAAATCCTCAAAACGATCAGGCTGTAGTCGATGAATCAAATCCTTCATTCCTCGTGATTCCAACTGAAAAACAGCGGAAGTTTCACAACGACGTAACAAATCAAAGGTTTTATCGCAATTCAAGGGAATCTGATTGATATCTATACGACTCTTTAATCGATATCGTGGATTGTTTTCAATTAAATCGATGGTCTCATCGATAATCGTCAACGTACGCAATCCTAGAAAGTCAAATTTCACGAGACCAACAGCCTCGACATCATCTTTATCAAACTGCGAAAGCAAGCTCTCGCTATCCGCCTCACAGTAAATCGGTGTAAAATCAGTCAGTTTTGTCGGTGCAATAACGACTCCACCCGCATGTTTGCCAGCATTGCGCGTTAACCCTTCCAAATTTTTCGCCATATCAATCAATGAACGAACATCCTCTTCTGTATCATAACGTTCTTTAAGCATAGGCTCTTGCTGCAAAGCTTTCTCTAATGTAATTCCCAACTCAAAAGGCACTAATTTCGCAATCGCATCAACAAAGCCATATGGAAATCCCATGACACGACCCACATCTCGAATAACTGCTTTAGCTGCCATGGTTCCATAGGTGATAATCTGCGATACGGCATTATGCCCATAACGATTGGCCACATAGTCAATCACCCGATCTCGACTACTCATGCAAAAATCGATATCAAAATCGGGCATGGATACCCGTTCAGGATTTAGAAAACGTTCAAACAAAAGCTCAAACTTTAGTGGATCTAACTCTGTAATGCCCAGAACATAGGCAACCAATGAACCTGCACCAGACCCCCTGCCTGGTCCAACTGGAATCTTTTGTTCCTTTGCCCAGCGAATAAAATCAGCAACAATTAAGAAATAGCCCGGAAAACCCATTGCATCAATTACAGAAACCTCATGCTTCAAGCGCTCTTGATACATCAACTCTTGCGCCCTTTCGATACCAACACGTTTTACTAGGCCCGCCTGCGATTCTAGCTCTAAATGCTCACCCAACGTTCTGCCTTCTGGGACCTGAAACGTAGGTAAAAACACCTTACCTAACTCCAGTTTAACATTGCATCGTTTAGCAATTTCAAAACTATTTTCTATAGCCGATGGGCAATCTTCAAAAAGCAGCTCCATCTCAGCTGCGCTGCGCAAATACTGTTGACGCTGATGTAACTTCGGCCGATTCGAATCTGCCAACACCCTACTTTGATTAATACAAACGCGTGCTTCATGCGCTTCAAAATCCATTTCATCTAAAAAGCAAACGGCATTTGTTGCGACAACAGGTAAATCGTGCTCCTGAGCCAAGTCCATGAATGCATTGTTTCGAACATGCTCATTTGGCCTCCCTACCCGTTCGAGAGATAAATACAAACGATTTGAAAATGCCTCACTCCATTCTTTCAAAATCTCCTGAAAACGCTCATGCCTCTTGGAATCAACAGCGTGACTAAGCATTGAAGTTGAAGGAAGGATCGCTATCAAATTTTCACATTTTAATTTCAATTCACCCCAAGGAATGAACACATCATTGCCTCTACGATGCGTATAAGCATACGAAACAAGCTCAGTCAGTTGCCGATATCCTTTATTATTCATACATAACAATAAACAACTGCCCGTATCCGTTCCATTTTTAATAACCACTTCAGCACCAATAATCGGTTTAATTCCTGCAGCGGATGTTTTTTGATAAAATTTTATAACCGCAAACATATTCATCCAATCCGTCATCGCAACCGCCGGTACTTTTTCTACAGACAACCGCTGAACCAATTGAGGTATTCGAATTAAGCTATCGCAGATAGAAAATTCCGTATGCAAATGCAAATGAATAAATGTCATAGAAAACCTTAACCCTAAAACGAACGCCGCAAACGACTTAATCGATGATGCCGTGAAAAAGCGAGATCTAATAAATCATGAATCAACACAGGGGTTGATTTATTTGCCTCTCGCCACATCCCGGGATAGAGACTCATATTCGTAAACCCAGGGATTGTATTTATCTCACTGATAAAAAAGTCCTCGTCCGTTAAAAACCCATCAACACGACACATACCTTCACAATCAGTTGCCTCTGCAACTTTTTGAGCGATTGAAAAGATATGCTCACGCTCTTGTGCTGTCACTTTTGCTGCTGACAACGGTTCTGCAGAATCAAGATCCTTATACTTCGCATCAAAGCTATAAAAATCAGATTTTACAAGAATCTCGCCAGGACCTGCCATCTGCCACGCATTGCGGTTACCTAAGACAGCGACCTCAATCTCGCGACCAATCACTGTGGGTTCCATCATGGCCCACTCATCAAATTGGAATATGGAATCAAAGGCATTTTTGATCTGTTTTTCATCTTTCACATGAAATACACCAACTGACGAACCTAGGTTTGCAGCCTTAATAAATACATCTTCACCAAAAGCATGAAAACAATCTCGTGCTTCTTTTTCATATACTGATAAATGTGCAAACGCTTTAAATGGGACGCAAGGTATTCCTGCTTGCTGCAGAATTTGTTTCGTTTTAATTTTATTCATTAACAACGCCGATGTGAGCGTATCCGCTCCTACAAATGGCACACCCAAAATAGTGAGCAACCCTTGAATACAACCATCTTCTCCTTGTGTTCCGTGCAACACTGGAAAGACCACATCTGCAGGGTAACGCAGACTTGCATCTTGAAGTGAAACCCAAGGATACTTAGGGTCACCAAAGGCAACCCCTACCGGCTGAAAATGATTTTCATCCTCTATTTTCTCGCCTTTTATCAGAAGCTCCCACGAACTTGGGGTACATAAACGGTACCAACCACTATCCGGTGATATATAAATAATCGTTAAATCGTACTGAGAGCGGTCAACAGAGTTGATTATATTTTGCGCTGATAAAAATGTAATATCGTGTTCTGTGGAGCAACCACCACAAAAAAGAGTCAAATTTTTCATAGGGCCCCTCTATTCATAAAATCCATTCTTAACTCAGTTTAGGGAATAGACCCAAAAAAGGCCAGTCATTCTCAATGAATATACATCCAGCAATTTTTGCCCGACTAAAATAACTCAATATGTCAGCATTTTTACATAAAAAACATAACTCACCCGTGTATGGCTGAAATGAAAGGAGTAACATACGGATAGTTAGATCCGAAATTATTTTCTCAGGAGAATTATTTTATGCCAGGAGAAATAGTAACATACCTTAATCGCAAATTTTCTAGTATGTCGACAACAGACCAGAACCCAAGCGATGAATATCCACCCATTAAAAAACTCTTAATGGCGCTGCTTGGTGGACTTTTTTCAAATCCGATCGATACTTCAACAACTAAAACCCTTTATACGACTCCTATAGACCACCTTGATCAGATCCCAAGATCTGAGCTCTCTCAACTAGCCGATGATAACTTGCCACTATACGATGCCATTAGGTGGCTTATAGCAGCGCCTTACCTCGATGTTAGCAGCAATGTCACGATCCAATGCTTTAAGCCTGAACATCTAAAGCCCAAAGAGAAGATCGACCCTATGGAGCTTGATTCTATAGAGCTGGACGCTATCCGGCTACCACAGATACCCCTATCAAGGAATCACAAAGCCAGCGTCATAGCACGCTATCTTAAAATACCCACTGACCGCGTCAACATAGAAGCCTATCTAAAATTTACCGCAATCTTAAGCCTTGAAAGTAGGCTAAAACAAGGTTACCTATTGCAGTCAGGAAACACAAAGTTTGATTATTACGCTCGTTTTTTTGCTCACTTTAAAGAATGGCTGGATAATCTCTTACCCGAAACAGAGATTGAAATTGATGACACGTGTGTCGTTCAAAGAAAACTACAACTTCTAATCATCTGCTTTGGGCTCGCTTTTACCCACACTAGTTGCGAAAATTTAGACCATCTTTTATTAACTAAAGAGTCCATTCCGGACTTTTGTAAACTAAAAACCCAAGTTTCAAGCAATCCCATGGCCCAGAATTCAACTCGAAAATCCTCTATTTTTACAGAGGAAGCTAGGATCTCCGGCTATGATACGGGTGTACGCGTTTGGTTTCCTATCGAGGTTTTAACAAAAGCCCCTGAAAGAAACAGTGCCTACACGGCTAGACGAGAGGCTAACCGTCAGTCGATAAACAGCGCTATAACCTTATTACGTTACTATGGCTCAGATAATAGTCCGAAAACACCTTTCATTGACTCTATTCTTTCTAAATTAGGCGAGGCACTCGACACACCCATTCTCGGCCAACAAACTAGATACCTAAGTGATGCTATCGGAAAAATAACAACAACGGACGCAACACTTAGCAAACACCGCTTTTACTCACCACTGATCTATTTGTGTATTGTGGTAGGCTTGGCTTTAGGTTTAGTCATTGGGATTGTTCTTTGGGCTTTAGCCGATCACAAGCGGGAATTTTTAAGGTGTATTGATCGGAAGCCCACCGAACTTCCTCACTCCTGCACCCTAGTTAGACGAACAAGATCCATCTTAGAAAACATCCCCCTCGATAATACTCAAGCACAACCCCTAGCTTATGCTTAATCGTTCGCTGAACTAGGTATTAAGATACTGCTACTGCGCTAGATTCTGTCTACGCTAGCACTCGCTATAATCAGCCTATGTTTCACAACTACAGCTCAGTACTATCAAAAAACGATGCCAATAAAGCAAAAAAAAGAATAGCTGGCGCACAGATCAAACTGACCTGTGGACCTAAGAGATAGTGAACAACCGGGTAGAGAGTTATGGCCAGTAGTGCGATAATCACGCTTACGTAAAACAATCGCACTCTAGCCATGGGATCACGAGCAGCACAAGCTGTTTTAATTGAAATCGCTCCAGCTCCGAGCGCTGCCCCAACCAATACGGCGATAATGACCCAAAGAAATATGACTGGCTCGGTATCAGCATATAAGATAGCCGAAACAAGCAACATTAAAATGACCGCTATGGATAAAAAATAATGGCGATAAGCTTCTCGCAAGGGCTTAAATAGGTACATAGACAGAACAAATATTAGAACTAAAATACTTTGAAACGGATGCTGTCCTTCTAGACTTCCTATAAAACGAGTGACTAAATTCAAAAACAGAAAAACTATTCCTGCGAAAAAAAAACCATATGCTAACATATTGACCCATTCTGTTTTTACGTATCCACGGATGAGCAATGGCTGATTCTTTTTAAGTAATCTTTTGCTATGTAACTCTACGACCAATACAACAGCCGGGACTAGTAGCATCAAACGCATCGCCAAAAACCAACCCAAAGCCCAGCGCATCCCTAAAAACAAAGCGACCAAAAGCTTCAATAATACCGCCCTCCGTATGATCGGGCGCAAAAACTGGATATCAAGCTTTGATCCATCTAAATTATCCAACTCAAGCAAACTGCAGCCCAGGTAAAACCCAATAGAGAGCGCAAGGCAAAGCAAAGAAAAGACAATAAAAATGCCACCATCAAACGGTGCTTCCCACGCTAAAAAGGAAAGAAAAAGACAAGCCGCCCCCCCTCTGGATAATCGAGAAGAAGAGACTTGTAACTGCACCACTGCCCTCAAAGAAACCAGGACAATCAAGACCAAAAGAGAACCTATGATTGCAAGGGTTAACGTTCTAGGAAAAATACCTCGCAAAGCTGCCATTAAGTAAACAATGGAACAAAATAACAGGAAGGCTATGCTGACATCCCTAACACTAAAAGCAAAACGCGATAAAAATGGGTTTTTTTTAAGAGGTCTAGCTGGCTGTCCCTGCATTTTTTTCTCCTGAAAACGAAAACTTGCACTGCTTCATTCGATACGATATAGTACGCCGCTCAGAAACATAGGGAGTATAAGCATGCAAGCAGATATCCATCCAGCATACCACCAAGTTGATATTACGTGTAGTTGTGGTAATAAATTCGTTATTCAATCTACATCTCGTTCAAAAAGCTTGAACCTTGACGTATGTGATAAATGTCATCCTGCCTACACTGGAAAACACCGTACCGTAGATACCGGTGGTCGTTTAGCTAAGTTCAAAAAACGTTACGAAAAGTAGCTGTTCGTTTATCCATTTAGCGTACTAAAGCCTTTAATACTCCAAAGCTTGACTGACTCGAACCCATACATGGGACACCTCCAACATCAACTCCATGATCTGACTCCCGCTTTTCTCCGGATCAAATATTTTTTGCCGAAACAGACGAGCTCCTGGAATCCCCTTTAACAAACCAACAATACCGCCAGCGAGCTTAGCCATCGGCACACCATCACGAAGTCCCTCCTCCATAATTGGGAGATAGGCCTGTACAATCTCCGCAAAAGGCATTCCTCCCATTCCATAAATATCAGCCAACTCTCGAAGCCAGACTGGATTTTGATACGCTGCTCGCCCAATCATGACTCCATCCATATATTTCAGATGCTCAAAAACAGAATCACTCTCGGTAATACCACCATTTATCACCAAATGCAGCTTATTAAATTCTTTTTTCAGACGGTAGACCAAATCATAGCGTAACGGCGGAAGTTCTCTATTTTGCCTAGGGTTCAAACCACTCAGCCAAGCCTTGCGCGCATGAATAATAAAGTGCTCACAACCTGCATTGGAAACCTGCTCAACGAATTCCTGAAGCTCTTCATAACTATCTCGATCATCAACGCCTGTTCGTGTTTTAACGCTTATCGGTATCGCAACCGCTTCCTTCATAGCACTCACACAATCACTCACTAAACCGGGACTTTTCATCAAACAAGCACCGAAGTTCCCCGCTGCAACACGTGAGCTAGGGCAGCCAACATTAAGATTTATCTCATCATATCCCCACTGCTCCCCCATACGAGCTGCTTGCGCCAACTCAAGCGGGTTAGAGCCGCCTAACTGCAAGACGACAGGATGCTCCATAGTTGAAAAATTCAACAAGTGCTCCACGTATGAAGGCTCACGCCGAACTAAAGCGGCACTGCTGATCATCTCAGTGTAGAGCAAGGCTTTGGGGCAAATCATTCGCAACAGGGCGCGAAAATATCTATTCGTATAGCCCATCATAGGGGCAATAGAAATGATGGAGCTAGACATGGAATGCCCCCAAAAGAAGAAATTCTCAGGTAGGCTCTCTAGACCTCTGAAAATTTCTGAATAAAAATAGATAGTTGAACTCAGTCGCTACCAAAAGTCAAGCATGATAGTCGGACAGAAATTAAAGCTTTCTTAAACAAAAATTAATAATTCGCCGTCTTTTAATGTTCACTTAAGATTTTTAGGTTACTATAACCCTTGCGCTAGCTTTTGATTATTTTAAAGCAAGCCTGCCACTATGTGAACCACTAAGATACGACGAGGCTGGAATGAATAGACGTAATTGGATATTAAGACTAACAACTGCTTTTTTACTCATTGTGGCTGGCTTTTCTATCTTTGCAGCAACTGACTCGTATTCCAGCTCTTCCAAACTCACCTCATCTATACCCAGCATCACATCACAAACACCCACTTTAACTGACAGCAACCAACTGAGCAACATATCCAATACCAGTACACCAGACAATAGCAATGTCTACGTAGATCAACCGAATGACTACTCTATTAAATATCTAAGCATGCTATTCGGTCACGTCGGTAATACACTCAATGGAAGCTTATCCGGACAAACCATCGGCAAGCTCTTTTACATCTTTAATCAGGGCATATTAATTGCTTGCGGCATCTGGGTCTTACTCACACTGGTCCGCATTCTGGGCAAGATGATTGACGGTAACATTCAAGAAATATCTAAAGAAGGAAAAAGCTTTTTATCTATCTGCCTGGGTATTGTCCTGGTTATACCCAGCCCGACTACGGGTTACTCCACGATTCAAAACATTATCATGAAGGTAGTCGTACAAGGGGTCAAACTTGCGAATGGAATCTGGAACTACCAGATTGATGCATTTGAAAATCATACTCATGTTTTTGATAACCCACCACAGCAGTCAACCTGGACTAACTCTAGCGAAGAAAACAAGCCTGAATATACGTATAACGATATTATGACGAACCAAATACCGCTAAAAATAAATTCTGAATTTTATAATATGCTCAATGCTGAAATAAATTACTATCAATCCGAAATACGCTGCAAAAATGATGGAAGCTGTGGAGATTCTCCTCAGCCTTTAATTGCAGATCAACAACTATCTGATATCAGTAGTGTCACCCTCAACCAAAGCTATGCAACAGGCGGTGGTGATAAGGGCCCTATTACCTTTACAGCTCAACTCAAACCAGATGTTAGCAATCAAGGCACAACAAATACTGACTCCCTGAGCGGTAAAACGCCATTCAACGAACAACTCAGAAATGCTGCAGATACACTTAAAGAAACAGCCAAAAGCTTTGCGTGTCAATCCTACCCAGAAAGTGATTTCTGCAGCGGTGTCGCTCCCGTTGATCTAGCTAATTCTGCTAATTTAATTATTGGGCTATCGACCTCTTTCTCTGAAACGATCACCAACGTCTACAGCTTAGATAAGCTTGCTGCGGATAACACAACCGATAATGATCACATTGATAACAGCACAAACAAAACTTGTCTTGCTCGGTGGCAAAAAGACGGAGAAAGCCCTCATTATGATGAAGCTGAACTAGCGAAATATAACGAAGCAATGGCTGATTATGAGGCCAAAAAGGAGGCTGTCGCCAATAAGCTAAGTCAACTCAAAGAGAGTGATCTCTACAAAAAATATAACGATGATAGCCGGTATGAAAATTATCAGCACCTCATGGATGGCAGTTGCAGTATTGACTCCATTTATTGCACCATACCGGGAAAAGATTACATGGGAATTGGCGAAGTAGGCGCCTGGGGTAGAGAAGACCTACTGGCCAACTCTCCTCCCATGAGCTATCAAGATACCGTTTCTACCTGTGCTATTTATATTACACAAGGACGCTCTCGAGAGGATGCCGGGTTTTTATCGAATAATGTGGGTAAGGCATTATACCCGAATTTAAGTATTCATGATGCAACGACACTTTGCGAAAATTATGGCTCTATTCTTTATCAAGCCTGGAGAGATCAAGATGCGCTAACTCAATCAGATAAAGATGCCTTAGTAAACCTACTTCCAACACAAGAAGAGATCGCGGGAATAACGCCCCCCATACATCCTAAAGCTATCGAAGATTATGATACAACAGATGCGCAAACATGCACTAAAGTGCTTGCGGATAAAATGAGAAGCTCCGGGTGGATCATGGCTGGATCTTACTATTGGCTTATTGCGCATCAAGATCAAGTGATGGTCACTCAAAAATCTTCAACGAGTGAAAATTTTCTAGATTACTCTGTCGGTCGTAAAACACACGATGCATTAGCCGCCTTTTTATTTATCGGTGGCGACAACAATGACTCTGGCGGTAGCACCCCTTCTTGTCAGGCAAATACGGATGGAGCAACAGTCACGAACTTAAAAAATTGCGTCGCTCTCAATATTCAAGAAGCTTTTAGAGATAATGGTGCCAACATTGGCCAAATCGATACACTGGATTCATCTGATTCAGGCATCAGCGCTCAACTTGCCTGGGCTGGAAACGCTTTCAACGCAATCATCTCTAGCGAAACGGAAAGCATTGGCGCTGCACCTGGTGCCAATTCCACCAGCAACGATACGGCAGCAATGGCAAAAAACGACAATAATCTAGGTCGCTACGGGAAAAGCTTCCTAGGTGGATTCTATCAGGCTCAAAGCGCGCTATATCCACAGCTACTGAATCAAATTTATTTCTTACAGAAATTCATACTCAACGTAGCCTCGCAGCTCAACAACCCGAATCTAGATCCGCAAAGCATCATCGCTAGTATTGGCATGGGAATGATCTATCAAGGAGGTTATGCAACTCTCGGCTACATTCACATGATGATCTCTTTAGTTATTACCGCTCTAATCGGTATTATAGCTGTCGCGCTACTGATGCTAATTCCTGTTGCAGGTGCTAGCTTAGCCATCATAGGCGGCGGCGCTATAGCGATACTTGTTTCTTTCGTCAAAATAATGGGGGGAATACTGAAAAAAATCGGTGTTACCTTTATGACGATGGGCGCTGTTATGGCTTTTTATGTTCCAATCTATCCTTGGATTGTCTTTACTTTTGCAGCCGTTGGCTGGTTTATTGCTGTGATCGAGGCGATGGCTGCTGGCCCACTGATTTGCCTAGGAATGACAAACCCTCAAGGGCATGAATTAGCCAACTCTCTCAAACAGTCTATTATGCTTTTGCTAAGCATATTTATCCGGCCTGCATTAATGATTATCTCTTTCATCCTATCGATGATATTGGCAAGAGTGCTACTATTTTTCATGATTCAAGGCTTTCTGATGCTCTTAGGAACCCTCTATGATGGCAATTCTAATGATTATTGCCGCTATATTTTCAATCATGCATCATCTGGAAGCAAAGCGGTCTGTGACGGCGGCTATGGATCTAATGTTAACCTTTGGAGCTCGATGTTTAATTTAAGCTCGCATGCATCCGATATTGCAAACGAACAATATGCCTCCACCATTTCTCCTGTAACAACCAATGTAGCTGACACCAGTGCAGGGGCTCTCGATTCAAGTATTCCTTTAGCTTATCAAACGAAAACAACACTGGATGGCCGACCTAATGCTGACGGCTACCAAAGCATCATGCAGTTCATCATGATGATGTTATCGATGCCTATTATGCTAGGACTATTGACTTATATGACCTACAAGATCATTAACCATGCTTACTCACTCGTATTTATTGTTCCTGAGAACGTCTTAAAATGGATTGGCGCACAGGCCGCTGGCGATACGAGAAACATTATGCAGTCTGTTGAAGGCTCAAAAGGCTCCGCCACTAAATCTGCTCAGTCTGCTGCTAAAGGTGGGGAGAAAGCGATGTCTGGTGGAGAAGCTCAAGCTACTGGCGTGATGAAAGCGGGTGGATCGACTGGTGCTAAAGTGACGGGCGAAATTAGCTCGAAGATCGCCAAGGGCAAAGAATAAAGGAACGCGCCATAAATGGCGTGTTCCTTTCAAGAGCAACACTTATTCGTGAAAAATTCCGACTAGGTAGTCTCTTCAGCCACTTGATGCTCAGGCAGCTTGATATTCAACTCTAATACTGAGTTGTTCTCAGTGGAATGAAATCCAATCTGTACATCCTTTAAAGATACCTTCGTGTACTTCTCAATCACATGCAAGATTTCTTTTTTCATTAACGGCAGATAATCCGGCTGCCCAGCCCTACTGCGCTCTTGCGCAATAATAATTTGCAAGCGATCTTTTGCCTTTGCGGCTGTTTTATTTGCTTTGAAATAATTCAAAAAACTCACGCCACCACCTCCCTAGCAAAAATACGCTTAAAAAATCCTTTTTTCTTCTGGTCTTCATAGCTGGGAACATCTTCACCTAAAAATCGAGCAACAATTCTTTTATATGCCTTACCCGCTTCACTATTGGCATCTCGAATAACAGGAGAACCTGCATTTGAGGACGTTAGAACAGCAGCACACTCAGGAACGATACCTATTAGCTTAATTCCGAGTAAATCGGTAATGTCGTCTATCGATAACATCTCCCCATTACTCACCCGCTTATCCGCATAGCGAGTCACAATCAAATGCTCTTTAATCGGCTCACCACTTTCTATCGCACGCTTGGTCTTACTACTTAGCATACCCAAAATCCGATCTGAATCTCGTACAGAGGAAACCTCTGGATTTGTAACCACAAAAGCAGTATCTGCAAAATGCATGGCCATCAAGGCCCCTTTTTCAATACCTGCAGGAGAATCACAAACAATGTAATCAAAGTTTGCCTTTAACTCATCAATAACACGACCAACGCCCTCTAGACTCAAGACATCCTTATCACGTGTCTGTGATGCCGCCAAAATATAAAGATTTTCACAAGTCTTATCCTTGATTAACGCCTGCTTAATAGTCGCTTCTTCATGAATGACATTGACTAAGTCATAGACCACACGACGTTCACAACCCATGATCAAATCCAGATTCCGTAAACCGACATCAAAGTCTATGACCACTGTCTTAAACCCTTTTTGAGCAAGACCATAGGCCAACGAGGCACTGGTCGTTGTTTTACCAACCCCACCTTTTCCAGATGTTACAACAATTACTTCTGCCACAATCCCACCCTCTTTTTCTAAATCGATTCTATCGATAGTTTGTTATTCTCAAGAAAAATCTGCAACATCCCAGCATGTTTCTGGGGCACCTGTAAATTTTCTCGAACCAAATAATGTCCAGCAATGGCAATCAACTCAGCCTCTAAAGAGTGACAGAAAATCCTTGCCTCCGTATTTCCTGTGGCACCTGCCAATGCGCGACCACGTAGTGGTCCATACACATGAATATTACCATCAGCTATGCACTCAGCGCCAACGTTGACGGGTCCAATGATAATTAAATCCTGTTCTTTAGCATAAACCTTAGTCCCAGCACGAACTGGCTTGCTCATAATTTTAGCCTGTTGCTTAGGCCTTTGATTTTCTTTATTCACTTCAACTGATCGACCTTCGATCAGTGAGGATGACTGCAAGCAAGGCAGGCCCAACGACTCAGCCAAAGGCTGCTGTTGCTCATTCAATCCACGAATACCAATTGGAATAATTCCGGAATCTTTAAGCAAACGCAAAAAACTACTCATATTTAACGTATTCACATTCACTTCTCGGGCATCAATCAAAAGTGGCGCTTTCTCAAAAAAACGAGGCGCTCTAGAAATCGTTAATTTTAATTCGCTCGCTATTTCCTCTAGGTTAACTGTTTGCAACTGCATCACAGTTAGTGCGAGCATATCCGCTTTTAAACGAAAACTTTTTTGGGCCACACTTGTCATTCACGGATATCCTTATGTTAAAAAAACAGTTTAGTCTCTAACCATATCATTATAAAAAAGAAAATGCTAACCTAAAAGCCCACGAACGACGGTTCACAGCAAATCACTTTAATTTTGTCGCACAATTTCTGCTCAAAAATTTAATAGGAAAATCATGAAAATCTTCCTCGACTACCTCCCCATTATTTTTTTCTTTATTGCTTATAAAATTTGGGGTATCTACGTCGCAACTGCTGTTGCCATAGGTGTACTACTCAGCCAAATCGCTTATTACCTGATAAAAAGAGAAAAAATAGGGATAATCCAATGGATCAATCTGATTATTTTAGTCCTATTCGGTGGGGCAACGATTATTTTACACAAGTCCATTTATATTAAATGGAAGGTCTCTCTCGTTTATTGGGCATTTGGTTTGATACTCTTGGGAATGCAATGGTTTAGCAAAAAATACCTGCTAAAAACTCTCATGAGTCAGCAGCTCGTCGTAACGGACAAGGTATGGCGCATACTCACTTACGCCTGGGCTATTTTCTTTTTAGCGATGGGATTTGTGAACATGTATGTTATTTACCATTACACCACGAAACAGTGGGTAAACTTTAAACTCTTTGGGACCCTGAGCTTACTTATCCTTTTCTGTGTTGCACAAGCCATTTATCTTAACACGCACATCGAGAAAAAAGATGACCCTCAATGAACAACGAATCTCTCGAATAAAATCACGACTCAAAGAAAGATTTTCACCCTGTGAGATTGAAGTTATCGATGAAAGCCACCTACATATCGGTCATGCGGGGTCCAAAGGGGGCTTAGGGCATTTTGCTATCAGCATCAAAGCTCCTATCTTTGCAAAGAAAAGTCTGCTCGAAAAACATCGCCTAATTTATGAAACCCTGGGCGAGATGATGCAGTCCGATATTCATGCACTGCGAATTATTCGGGTAACCTAACTCTGATCTACCCACTCACGCGCATTTTGAAAGAACTGGGCCCAGGGAGCATCGCCCATCACAGATCCCGTTCGCCAAGTTTGCTGTTGCCGCAAAAACATTCGCTCAGGATGCGGCATCATAATCGTAATACGTCCATCCCCATTCGTAAACGCTGTTTGACCAGAAAAGCTGCCATTTGGGTTCGCTGGATACACTTCCGTTGGCTCATGATTATGATTGACATAATCTAAACAACTAACCGAGCTATTCGTAATAAGCCCCTCTCCATGCGCAGATATAACCGACAATACACTCCCTTCCATTCCACGCAAGAAAAGGGACGGCGACTTATTCACTTTCACCAAAGATATTCGTGATTCAAAACGTCCCGATAGGTTATGTTTGAAGGCAGGCCAATGATCCGTAGACGGAATAATTTCTTGCAGTTGCGATAACATCTGACAACCATTGCAAACACCCAAGGCAAAACGCTTGGAATCAGCAAAAAAAGTTTTGAACTGCTCCTTCAAATCCATGTGATTTAAAATCACCTGCGCCCAACCTCGACCAGCACCTAGAACATCACCATAAGAAAACCCACCGCAAGCAACTAAACCAACAAATTCATCTAACTTGCGCCTACCCGTTAGTAGGTCATCCATATGCACATCCATTGCTGAAAATCCAGCATGTGCGAAAGCCGCTGCCATTTCTGCGTGTCCGTTAACACCTTGCTCGCGCAAAATAGCGACACATAACTTTTTATCTTCCTCTGTGTTCTTAGGTTTAGAAATCGAAGAGAACGTAATCACTTCATTTAAACCAGGATCTTCAATATCCCACCAACGATCATACTCAGCGCGAGCCGTTTCTGGATTGTCTCGTAACCGCTGTATCTCATAACTCGTCTTCGACCAATAACGTGCTAAATTAACCCGAGAATTCTCATAGCATAGATATTTTCCTGAACTGAAAATCCTCAATGAGTCTTGCTGATTCAAACCACCCAAACGCAGAGTCATCTCACCTAGCTCATGCCCATCTAAAATAGTTAATACCGTATCCAGATTATTTTCTGCTACCTGAATAACAGCCCCTAAGCCTTCATTAAATAAAAAACCATTCCTATTCACCGCCTCTGGAATATGGAGATCAATACCGCAATGACCTGCAAACATCATCTCTGCAAGCGCTGCTAACAAACCACCATCGGAACGATCATGATATGCCAACACTAAATCCACTTCGTGCAACGCCTGCATGGCAGCAAAAAAACAAGCTAATTTTTTTGGACTCTCTAGCTGAGCTGGATTCGTTCCCACCTGTACATGCACTTGCGCAAAAATAGAAGCGCCTAAGTTATCCTGCTTAGACGACAAATCAATCAACAACAAGATGCTTTTTTCCTGCCTTAAAACCGGCGTCCACGTCTTTGTAATATCCTGAGCCTCTGCTGCCGCAGTCACAACCAACGTTTGAGGACTCACTACATCACCGGACTTCCAGTAGGTACGCATAGATAACGAATCTTTCCCTACTGGAATGCAAACCTTTAAAGCAGGACAGATTTCTTTCGTTAGTGCCTCCACTGCCTTATAGAGTGCTGCTCCTTCTCCTTTGAGCTTCACCGCAGACATCCAATTTGCGCAGAGTACCACCTTCTCAAGAGAACCTATTTTTGCAGCCGCTAAATTAGTTAATGCTTCACCCACTGCTAAACTCACTGCTGCAACAGCATCTAATATAGCAACAGGTGAACGTTCACCTATCGCCATAGCTTCACCGGTTTTCTGATAAAAACCTGAAGCCGTCACCGCCACATCAGCAACCGGAACTTGCCAGGGACCAACCATTTGATCGCGTACAACTAAACCACCAACACTTCTATCACCAATCGTAATTAAAAATGACTTATCCCCCACTGCAGGATGAGAGATCACTTTCTCAATGCTATCCGCTAAATCAAAGATCTCCCAATCAACCGATGGATACCGATACGCTAAGGTCTCGTCTTCACAATTGAGTGCCTCATTACAATCAAACAAATCTGCCATTTTCATATCAACGGTCGAATTACCCTGCATCGAATCAACAATATGCAGCCGCTTTTCTTTCGTTGCATACCCAACAACTGCGATAGGAACTCTTTCCCTTGTTGCTATTTTCTGAATCAAGGGAACCGACTCTGGACGAATCGCTAAAACATAACGTTCTTGCGATTCATTACACCAAATTTCCATTGGACTCATGCCTGATTCAGCAACCGGTATCAAACGCAAATCAATCTGAGCACCTAAATCATCAGCCTCCACCAGTTCTGGCAACGCATTACATAATCCACCGGCTCCCACATCATGAATACTCACAATGGGATTAGCGTTACCCAAAGCAATACATGCATTTATCACCTCTTGTGCACGCCGCTGCATCTCTGGATTGGCTCGCTGAACCGAAGAAAAATCCAAAGCCTCAAATCCCGTAGATAACGGTTTCGATGAAAGCGCCCCTCCACCTAAACCAATCAACATCCCAGGACCGCCTAGCACCAACAATGCATCGCCTGGTTGTACAGCTTGTTTATAGGCATGGGACATACGAATTTGCCCAACACCACCCGCAATCATCAATGGCTTATGGAACCCCCACATCGAATTGCCACTCGGAAAGGGAATACCCAACGTACGAAAAAATCCACATAAAGTCGGTCTTCCAAATTCGTTATTATACGCTGCCCCACCCATCGGTGCTTCCAGCATTATCGTCAACGCCGAAGCTAAATGAGCAGGTGTCTCATACGGATGCTCCCATGCGTGTGTGGCCCCGGGTATCTGCAAATTGGAAACAGAAAAGCCCACCATACCCATCTTAACTGTCGCACCGCGCCCCGTGGCCGCTTCATCGCGAATTTCACCACCACTGCCTGTCGCAGCACCCGGGTGTGGTGAAATACCGGTCGGGTGATTGTGTGTTTCGACTTTCAAAACCAGTCCTGAATAATCCTCGACAAATTGATACTTTTTAGTGTTTGGGCACAATGACCAATACTCTGCCAAAGAGGTAGCAATCACCGCTGCATTGTCTTTATATGCGACAGCAACCCGGCCCGGATTTTTTTCGTAGGTTTTCTTAATCATCGAAAATAACGTTTCTTGTTTTTTAACGCCATCTAGGCACCAGTTGGAATTAAAAACTTTATGGCGACAGTGCTCAGAATTCACTTGTGCAAACATCATCAACTCTGCATCCGTAGGATCGCGACCTATGCGTTGATACACTTTGAGTAAGTGCTGATAATCCGCTTCCTGCAAAGTTAAACCCAACTCTTGACTGATTGAATCTAAGGCCGTTTTTTTATCCGATAGCAACGAATAGCTTTTTAGCGCTTTTGAATCTGGATGAGTAAACCATTCTTCAAGCACCGTAGGATCAGAAATACAGACCTGAGTCATGCGATCAAAACAATAAAACATCTCTCGATTCGTCAATTCACCGACCAGGTCAAAACTAAAATAGGTACCCACTTCGATATAAGACAAGTTTTCATAACCACACTGTTTTAAGATATCCGCTGCCTTTGTTGCCCATGGCGACGATGCGCCTTTGCGCGGCAAAGACCAACAACTTTTTTTTCTCGTTGGATACGAACTTGGAGTTGCTTCTAAAATAGAACAAATTCCCTTTATATCTTCTTTCGGCGCATCTACCCAAAAAACACGAATCGCTTTAAGCCCTAAAACTGAACTTCCTGATTTTTGCAGAGCAGCCCATAATTTTTTTTCTTCATGAGGACTAAGCGCTTTATCACCTTCAAGATAGAACATTGGAGAAACTCCCAAAAACGTCCCTGGAGGTTTAAAAAAAAGGCAGCGCTTTCCTTGCGCTGCCTTTAAGATTTTAAAGTCGTGACTTTAGCAGCAATTCCTGTTACTTCAGGGCCTTACTGACAGAAACCAGATTGATTTTAAAAACCAGGGTTTCATTGGGGCCTATTTCACTGCCAGGAACACCCGAAGAACCATAAGCTAAGTTAGCAGGAATATACACTTCCCATGTTGCACCGGGTTGCATCAAAGTCAATGCCTCCTGCCAACCTTTGATGACACCATTAACCGGAAATGTAATCGGCTTATTACGCTTATATGAGCTATCAAAGATTGTACCGTTTAATAATTTACCCTCGTAATTGACTGTAACACTGTCAGTCAAAGCGGGCGAAGCACCTGCGCCTGTCGTCAACACCTTATACTGCAATCCATCCGCTAAAGTGATCACTCCGGATTGAGTTTTGTTTTTTTCCAAAAACGCACGACCAACTTGGTCATTTTTTTCAGCTTGTGTCAAACGCTCTTGAGTCATTTTTTTAATTTGTTGCTTCTGGAAATTTTGTAGTGTTTCGCTCATTTGCTCTGCTGTCAAAGCGGGGCTTTCACTCGATAGTCCCGTTTTCAAACCCGCACTATACGCAGGGATATTCAATGCAATTTTATGTTGCACCAAAGCCTGACCCGTGGTGTAGCCCATCGCGTAACTTAGCTTATCTTGATCAGAAATCAATGGTAAAGCCGCGACTGAAAGCGCTGGAATCAAGACCGACGCTGCTACGACCGTTACTAAATAACGCTTCATCATATATTTCACTCCCAGAAATAAAACAAGGGCTCATCATACCAAGAATCGAATACCAATACACCTGTCACCTAGCTTCGAGTCATGATATCCACGAATGAATTTTCTTCTCGCTGCTTCCTTGGAACCGGCAACCAGGAAACCAAGACAAGGCCTATCAACAGACCGATCGATAATACGCAGAGTGATTGCTGATAATGGGCTAAAATAGCCTCTGGATTTTGCGGTGCTCTACGCAGCCACCAACCGATAGCAGGTTGTAAAATGGGCGCACCAATGACCATCGACCCCATATTTACCAATCCCACTGCGGCTCCTCGTAAATGACAAGGGACTACTTCTGGTATCAAACCAAAACTCAAGACATAAACACAGGAAAAGGCACCCAACAATAACATCGCTGGAAAAATCCACGAAATCGACATCGGCAAATACAATATTCCGGTAAACAAGAGGCAGGCACAGGCAGTCAGCGATCTTAACATAACTTTTTTATTGTCACTGCGTTGATACCAAAAACCACAAACTGGCGCACAAAATGCAACACCTATAAAAATTACGGCGCCAAAAAAAGCAGCATGGTCTATGTGCAAATGGAAACGCAATTGCAAATAGGGCACAACCCAAAGGCCAGCAAAGGCAGCAAGAGGACCAAAAGTCAAAGCAGCAAATAAGGCAATTAACCAAAGCTTGGGAAGCTTTACCACACAAGCAAAACAATGCCGCATTTCTTGCAATTGCCTAAGCGCTGATTTTTCGACTCTTTTTTCACAGTTCATGCGTCGATCACGGACAATAAAGGCAATTAATATTAAGACCACTATTCCTGCCACTGTTGAGGCCCACATGGATCCACGCCATCCTATGAGTGCCATTCCCTTACCCATTGCGTACTCACCTAAACCACCACCCGCCATCCCAATGCTTTCACCCAAACCAGCAAGCATCGCAAAGCGAGATACTGGATGCCAACTTTGTGCTGTCACCATCGCTGCAGGTACAAAAAAAGAAGCCGATAAACCCATGATCAAACGTGCTGCAATAGCAAAACTGTAGTTCGGTGCACCAGCAAACAAAGCACAACCGAATACGCAACCCACTATGCCTAACATCAAAGAGCGCCTAGCTCCAATGGCATCCACCAATATACCCGCTGGAACCTGTAAAGCCAGATAGGTGTAAAAAAAACAAGAGGTCAATATTCCGATTTGTGTTGCATTTAAGCCAAAAGATTGATACAAGCCCGCAACCATGACGCCAGGCGTAGACTGCAAATAAAACTGATACGGAATGCCCAGTGCTGCGATTATAAAAACCAACCATGCACGCGCGCTTTTCACCTGATCCATGATCTACTCCCTTTCGTTCTTGGATTATTTTAACGTTTGCTACGGTTGGCCTTTCTCATGAAGCAGCTGCTGAATCAACCGAGATGACGGGCCACCGCATCACGAATAATCTGAAAAGCCGATTCTTTTCCTTCCCAGCCAGCCACCTTAACCCACTTATTTTCTTCTAAATCTTTATAGTGCGCAAAAAAGTGTGCAATTCGCTTAAGCTCTAGATCAGGGATATCCTCCAACACATTCAGATGAGCCATTTGAGGACAGCCTTTTTTTGTTGGTAGTGCTAAAATTTTTGCATCGCCACCCGCCTCATCTTCCATATTCAACACCCCAATTGGTCGAGCCGTCATCCAAGTTCCTGGCAAAACAGGGTCTGGAGATAAAACCAACACATCCAATGGATCGCCGTCTTCTCCCAACGTATTAGGAACATACCCATACAAACAAGGATAAATCATCGTCGTCGTCATAAAACGATCTACGCGCAACAAGCCCGTATCTTTGTCCAATTCATATTTAACACGACCGGTTTGTGGCGTGATCTCAATCACAACATTCAATTCTTCTGGGATATTTTTACCGGGACTTAATGTGGCAAGCGACATGATAACCTCCTGGGTTGTACAACAATGCGCGAAGTATAACGAAGATTCTAGCGCCTAGCTATAAAAAATGCCCGCAATAAATCGGCTGATTCCTGTGCACACAAACCACCCTTATATTCAATTCGATGATTATGACTTGCCTCATCCAGCATCTGCCTAACACTCACGACTGAACCCGTTCGTGGGTCGCTAGCACCAAATACTAATTTTTCAATCCGAGCATGAATCATTGCACCCACACACATGGCACAAGGCTCTAATGTAACATATAGCGTAACGCCAGGTAGTCGATAATTCTCACGCTTTTGTGCTGCTTGCCGCATTGCCAAAATCTCAGCATGCGCAGTTGGATCATGCAGTCCAATAGAGGCATTGCCGGCAAAAGATAACAACTTCCCATCAGCGACACAAACAGCGCCTACTGGAACTTCACCCTGTGCAGTCGCTGTTTTTGCTGCCGTTAACGCTTGCCTCATCCAATCAAGATCTTCCACCACTTTTCTCGCTCAAAAAAGAATCAGACTAACCCGTGTTCTAACCTAATTCAACTTGATCCTGCGGTGAAAGGATGAGAAACTCTCGACTATTTAAGCCCACCAGGGAGAGGACACTATGATAGGCAGACCCATACGGACAGCGGTCATCGGCTGCGGCTATCTCGGTCGCTTTCATGCACAAAAATACGCTCAACTGCCCATCAGTCAGTTAGTTGCTGTTTGTGACCTTGATTTAACGAAAGCAGAAGCGATTGCACATGAAACAGGCTCGACTGCCTATACCCATTATTTTGATTTCTTAAATCAGGTAGATGCTATTAGCATTGTCTGCACGACCTCAGCGCATTACACTATCGCCAAACATTGCCTAACAGCAGGTAAGCATGTTTTGCTTGAAAAACCAATGACCAATACGCTTACACAAGCGGATGAACTCATCCAACTCGCCAAGAGCCAAGACCTCATCCTTCAAATTGGACACCTAGAACGCTTCAATAGCGTAATTCAAGAAATCCGTTCTTGGGTAAAAGAGCCTCGCTTTATCTCTTCCACTCGCCTCTCTTGCTTTCAACCTCGTGTCACTGATGTAAATGTCATTTTAGATCTGATGATTCACGATATTGACCTTATTCAATCGATGGTCAATTCTCCAATTGAAAGTATTAACGCAACGGGCGAAAGCGTCCTCAGTCACTCTATTGATATTGCCAATGCACGCATTCAATTCAAAAATGGCTGTGTCGCCAATGCGACTGCCAGCCGAATCAATCACCGAAATCAACGCCAACTCCATATCATCCAAAATCAAAGTTATGTCGACATTGATCTACAAAACGGACGCATGCAATTCAACACATTGACAGATGAGATACACAATGGATTTCAGGTCATTCAACGTGAGTCGAAGCGACTGAAAAAAAATGATGCTTTGTTAATTGAGATTTCTGAATTTTTAGACTGCATCACTGAAAAACGTCAACCTCAAGTTGATGGAGTCGCTGGTCGCACAGCACTTGAAACTGCTTTATCCATTACCCAAAGTGTACAACTCCATAATATCAAATACCGTATCAATTCAAATATATGAAAAAGCCCGTCGATATCCTCTTACTCAGTGGCGAAAAATCCGGCGACCAGCTAGCCCTGCAACTAATACAAGACATCCACGAACACTTACCCGGAATGCGTATCGCTGGAATGGGCGGCAAAGCGCTAGAAAATGCTGGAATGGAGATCTTAGTCGATAACAACAATTTAGCCATTATTGGTTTTTTAGAAGTCATCCCAAAAATAGCGCCCCTTTGGCGAGCATGGAGGAAGCTAAAATCCATCGTGAAGACATCTTCGCCACTGGTTATTTTAGTTGACTATCCCGGCATGAATTTGCGTTTTGCCAAACTCGCTAAAAAGCATCATTGTCGTGTTTTATATTATGTCAGCCCACAAATTTGGGCATGGAAAGCCTGTCGTTTAAAAACGATTCGGCGTGCTGTTGATCACATCGCTGTTTTTTTCCCCTTTGAAAAAACAATTTATTCAAAAGCAACCGTCCCCTGCACCGTCGTGGGTCATTTCTTAGCGAAAAACACGTCGCCCTGTAACCACGTAGATTTAAACGCGAGAAAACGGCTCGGATTTAATATAAACACACCACTCGTTGTAATTTGCCCAGGCTCTCGCCCTACGGAAATCCGTCTTTTACTGCCTATTCTAATAGCGACAACCCAGTATTTGCCGCATACTCAATTTGCACTACTGCAGGCATCCTCTGTTTCACACGAGCAATTAGCTTCGTTACCTAGTGCTATTCGAATCATCCCCAACAAAGAATTAACCGATATTTTTCGTGCAGCCGATGCCGGCATCGTCGTTTCAGGCACAATCACCCTGGAAGCTGCTTGTCATCAACTCCCCATGACCGTTATTTACAAAATCAGCCCCTTTAATTATGTGCTGGCTAAACTATTCATTAAAACGCCTTATATCGCACTGTGTAACATTGTCTGTCAACAAACCTTAGTTCACGAACTCATTCAATCTGAAGCAACTGCTGAAAACATCGCTAGGCATACCCTAGATCTGCTCCAAAACCCGACCAGTCGAAAAAAAATGAGCACTATTTTTAAATACTTACCGCCAGCTAGCCATGCAGAACTCATACCGGTTATTCGCCAGCTGATAGAAAGCCCTCATTAGATCATACGAAACACCCTCTAAAAAATCCGCCTCTTCCTTTTTAATACAATCGACTATACTAGGATGACCTCATTTTACTAGGAGAATTACGTTGAGTTACTCTTTAAAATTAGCCAGCTCCTTCCTTGTGCTCGCATCCCTTGCGGGTTGCACAACCATCGTTGAGCAAGGCCCAGGCGTCTGCTCAGTACACGATTACCAAGGTCGTAACTGGTCAGCAGAAGGCCCTCGCGCTTGCCGAATTGCACTGCATCGTTGTCAACGCTGGCATAATCGTTATCATCCGAATGCTAACTGGGCCTGCATGTACAATTAGTCATTAAGCTGTGTTAGTATCCGGCTTTTGCAGGACTTTTATGCTTCAACTATCCAACCTAAGTCTGATTGCCGGTTCTAAACACCTGTTATTGGGTGCATCAGCGAGCTTTGCTGAAAAAGAACGCATCGGTGTCATTGGCAGAAATGGCTCTGGTAAATCGAGTTTATTCAATGCAATCATAGGTACGCTAGCTCTTGAATCAGGCAGCATTTCATATCCCAACGATTGGGACCTAGGTGTTCTCGCTCAAAACCTACCTAAATGCGGTGGAACAGTGCTCGAAACAGCCTGTCAAGGTGACTTAAAGTGGGTTCAAATCATGGATCAATTAACGCGGGCTGAAGCGGAAAACAATCTTGGCGTCATAGCCGACTCCCACGAACAATTAGCGATGATCGACGGTTATAATATCGAGGCTCGTGCAAGTAAAATTTGCAGAGGCCTGGGATTTTCGCTTGAAGAGTTGAGTCGACCGGTTGAGTCTTTTTCTGGTGGGTGGCAAATGCGCGTTCAGTTAGCGAAAGTTTTACTATCGCGCTGTGAACTTCTACTACTGGATGAGCCGACTAACCACCTTGACTTAGAATCGGCTCTTTGGCTTGAGTCCTGGTTGCAAAGTTCCAAAGCTTGCGTCTTAATTATTTCACATGATCGCGATTTTTTAGATGCAACGACGACACATTCGTTACATTTATCTCAACAGCGCTTGAAAAAATATCGGGGAGGATATACTGAATTTGCTCGTCAACTGCAAGAACAACTAATCCTTCAAGGAAAAGCAAAAGTAAAAGTAGATGCTAAACGTGCTCACATGCAATCTTTCGTTGACCGCTTTCGTGCAAAAGCCAGCAAAGCAAAACAGGCGCAGTCACGTTTAAAAGCACTGGAGAAACTGAGCTTTTCTGCTGATTTAGAGGAAGAATCTGGTTTTAGCTTTGCATTTTCAGAAACAACCCCTATTCCGTATCCAGCCATCACACTCACCGGAAAGCTCGGCTATGGAAATAAACCAATTCTTGAGCATGTCAGCTTCAACATTGGCACCGGTGAACGCCTCGGCGTTATTGGTAGCAATGGCTCAGGAAAAACAACCTTCCTAAAAAGCCTATTTGGTGAGATTCCTTTAATTCAAGGTGAAAATATTATACAACCTCAAGTACGCGTGGGTTACTATTCTCAACAGCAGATAGAGACCTTAGATACCCAGTGCAGTCCTTTTGAAATTCTACAAAATCATGATCGAAACATACGTGAGAGCGAAGTTCGAAGATACTTGGGAAGCTTTAATTTTCAAGGTGACAAGGTCTTTGAAAAAATCGCTACTTTCTCTGGCGGTGAAGTCGCTCGCGTCGCGCTTGCTCTTTTAGTCCTTAAAAAACCAAACATCTTAATTCTTGATGAGCCCACTAACCATCTAGACATCACTATGCGAGAAGCATTAATTTTGGCACTGCAAAGCTTTACAGGGACATTACTGATCGTTTCTCACGATCGTCACCTCCTAAGCAGCTGCGTGGATGAATATGTACTCGTTAAAAACCACCGAGTATCTCGATTTTCAGGTGAATTTTCGGATTATCAAGCACTTGTTCTAGATGAAGCCGGTGAGTCAAAATCCACTAAAAAACCAAAAACAATTATCCTGGATAAACAACAGTTAAAAAAGCAATCTCAACGACTGGAGAACGAAATTAAAGTCCTTGAAAATCAAATGACTTCTCTCAATGAAAAACTAACCTGTCCTAGCTTATACAAAGCTGACACGATGATAGAATCCAATACACTACAAGAAAAAAAACAAGCGCTTCAAAAAAAATTGGATCAAAAACAAGCAGATTGGTTTGATATAGAACAAAAGCGAGATGAAACTAAGGACTAAAATGAAAAAAACAATAACGACTATCGGAATTGAAATTGGGATTGGCGCGGGGAATCCTGGAACTAAAAAAGGTCCGAACGTTATTAAAAACTCCTCCTTTTTACCTCCCTGTGCGTACTGGAAAGAAACAATTACTGCTCCTGAAGCCAGTGATGACTCTGGGAAATTATTCGGTATTGTCAAAGCCAATGAACAACTCGCGCAATCGGTTTTTGATGCCATAAAATCAAACCAATTTTTTTTGATCATTGGTGGCGATCACTCTTGCGCCATCGGAACCTGGTCAGGTGTTTCAGCTGCTTTGAATGCTGATTTTGGGTTAATTTGGATTGACGCACATTGTGATGCGCATACCCCTGAAACAACACATACGGGCAATGTTCATGGCATGCCGGTAGCGGCACTACTCGGTTATGGTGATAAGAACTTAATCAGCATCACACATACCAAACAAAAGCTAAAGCCTGAAAACCTAGTCATGATTGGAATTAGAGACTACGAAACAGAAGAGCATCAATTACTTAACTCTTTGGGTGTTAAAATTTTTTACAATACCGATGTGGCTCAACGTGGAATGGAGTCTATCATGAAAGAGGCCATCCAATACGTTAAAAGAAATACAACCTATTATGGGTTTAGTTTTGATTTAGATGGTATTGATCCCCAGGATATTCCAGCTGTTGGGACTCCTGTCCCCAATGGAATCAGGGCTGATGATTGTTTAAGTGCCCTTAGGCAGCTTTCCAATGACAAAGCGCTGATTGGTTATGAAATTGTTGAATTCAACCCAGATCTAGACCAGAACCAAATCACTGAAAAATACATTTCTGCGGTTATTCAAACTATAGAGCCAGGAGTTTAACGATGAATAATCGACCCCGTTGCTGCCTTTCAGACTCATCAGAACAAGTTTCAAATCTCTGCTATTGTGCACAAAATTACGATCCGTTACCGGTTGTTTTAGCGTCAGGTAACGGAATTTACCTAACAGACACCCATGGAAAACGGTATATCGATTGCACGAGTGCTTATTCGGCCCTTAATTTTGGACACTGTCATCCTAAGATCCTAGCAACTGCGACAGAGCAATTATCGAAGCTTTGCATGACTTCACGTGCCTTTTCTCACACAAAACTATGCCCATTTATGAAAGCTCTCTGCCAATTAACGGGCTTTGAAGTGGCGTTGCCGATGAATACAGGCGCTGAAGCTGTTGAAACTGCGATCAAAGTTGCACGAAAATGGGCATATAAGAAAAAGGGAGTTACACCCCAAAAAGCAGAGATTATCGTCGCTGAAAATAACTTTCATGGACGCACAACAACCATTATTGGTTTTTCTACCTGTGGGCAATACAAAGATGGCTTTGGTCCATTCACCGCAGGCTTTAAGCCGATTCCTTTCAACGATACAACGGCTCTTGAAAACGCAATCAATGAAAATACAGCTGCTTTTTTGGTTGAGCCCATCCAAGGTGAAGGTGGTGTTATTATTCCTGACCCCGGTTATCTGAAAAAATGCGAAGAAATTTGTCGCCAACACCGTGTCTTGTTACTCTGTGATGAAATCCAAACGGGCCTGGGGCGTACTGGAAAAATACTGGCTTCTCAGCATGATCATGTCATACCGGATGGTGTTATGCTTGGAAAATCCTTGGGAGGGGGTGTTTACCCTGTATCCGCGTTTCTCACTCGTCATGCGATTATGGACGTGATAGAGCCAGGAGACCACGGATCCACGTTTGGCGGAAATCCAATGGCCAGTGCGATTGGTCTGGCTTCTTTGGAATTGATTACCGAAGAGTCTCTTTGTGAACGTGCGATAACACTCGGGGATTATTTCATGCATGCACTCAAAAAAATTGACTCAGATACTATTTATGAAGTACGAGGAAAAGGTCTGATGATTGGACTTGAGGTAAATCCTAAAAAAATTAGCGCTAAATCACTAGCGCAGCAGCTGATGTATCAAGGGGTGCTGACTAAAGATACACATAACAACGTCTTGCGATTAGCCCCTCCACTCATTATCCAGAAAGCCGAAATTGATCTCGTTGTTGCTGCTATTAGCGCATGCATTTTATCACAACCCTCCTAATCTTTATCATGGGTTCTTGGGTCAATCCCGGTAACGGGTTTCACCGGAAGAAAAACTAAGGTATCCTATCCGCTCATTTTTTATGACAAGGACCTCCCCTCATGATCACTCTAGAAACGAATCACGGCAATATTGTTATCCAGTTACATCACGAAAAAGTGCCTCAAACAGCTAAAAACTTTCAAACCTACGTCACCTCCGGTTTTTTCGACGGTACGATCTTTCACCGTGTCATTAATGGCTTTATGATCCAAGGCGGTGGCTTTAATATTTCTATGCAACAAAAAAAAGCTTCGGATCCGATAGCCAATGAAGCCAACAAAGGTGAAAAAAACAAACGCGGAACCCTATCCATGGCTAGAACGCAAGATCCTCACTCAGCCACCGCTCAGTTTTTTATTAACGTAGCCGATAACGATTTTCTCAATTTCACAGCCGAGTCTAATTCAGGTTGGGGCTACTGCGTCTTCGGTGAAGTCACTGAAGGAATGGATGTCGTTGATAAAATAAAAGCTGTAAAAACCCACAGCCACTCAGGTCACCAAGATGTCCCAGTTGACCCGGTTATCCTTATCAAAGCTTATGAAACGCCTCTCAATCCATAAGCTGGGCTATATATTTTTAGCTAAGAACAAGTGTGCGCCTAGCTCGTGATAGATTTACCCCATCCATGGGTTAAATCGCCTCGCAAAACGGCGCAGCCATAAAGCCCCGGCCGTCTCCTTCGTCACCAGCAACTTCAGCACCTACGGCTGCTTACGTACTGGCTTACAGCGAACGTAAACTTAGCCTCACGATAGCAATATCCCATATTTCTGCAACAGTGCCCTATTTAGGTTTGCTATCATTCCCATTTTGCGTACTATTATTTATCTCCATGGATCCAGCTTGAACATCTGTCGCAAGAATAGCGGCCCCATCAGCAAATATACTTATATTACCAGCCACTTTTGCCCCAGCTGTGTTAACAACCACTCCACTTGCGCTTGAGCTGTTTTCAGTTTTTTTGGCTTGATTTGCGGTTCTTACCTCAGTTCCGCCTGTTTTGACGGAAAACCCGCCCTTTGCGACTAATGCAATAACAACTAGAATACCTACAGAAACAGGGCCAAGAACCCATGGGTTTAGCGTACTAAGTGCATGAATAACGCCATTTTCTGTTGATTTTTTAGACATTAATAATCTCCTTAATAAAACTACTGAGGGCCTAAGCCACTTTCATTATCGTCTCCAACCTTACTTTCTATTTTGGTTTCTTGTCGCTCCTCGGAGATCCGGAACATGTTGATGTGAATGCTTCTATCGATGTGAGTACTATTGTCGGTAGTATCACCAGACCGCATATCACTGGTAAGGTTTCCAGCAACTTGAGAGCCTGCAGAGTTTACTCCTCCGTCACTGGCAGAGCTACCACCTGGCCCTTCGACAGGGCCGATTGTACCACCGTAACCTCGCCCACCAGATGGAAATAACCACTTCACCACAAAAATAATCACTATAACAGCTGCAGAAAAAGCTGCAGAAATGACAAAGGCATTCCTAATAAAATGATCGGGAGCAACTGCCGACATTTTGCTTGACCCATCAGGACCAGTTTCTAGAGAAATATTATACCCTTTACTAAGGGCTTCTGATGCAATGTTTTCTGCACTTGCCATAGGGGGGCCATCCTGCATGCCTGACCATAATCGTTTTTTATTTAAAAAAACTATAGTGATGAAATTAAGGTAGGAAAGCAGTTTAAGCTTGCTTCCCTAATAAACCAGGGACCTGCATATTACCATCTGATTTAAATAAAGCAATGGTTTTAAAGCCTCGCACTCTGTCGTCTTACTGAGAATTGAGAACTGACTTTTTCGTAAGCGTTCGGTAAACCACATCTTTTAAAATAATTAAATTCGCATAACATCTCTCCTGAACCCATGAACAGGAGGCCGATATGACCAGGGGCAAAGAAAACAAAGAGAGATGGCGGCGCTATGTGTGTGAGCATGAGGCGAGTGGGCTTACGCAAGCTGCATTTTGTAAAGAGCGGAATTTATCACTGAACAGTTTTTCCTAGCATCGAACTGTAGCGCCTGCCATTGATTAGACACCCGTTAAGCGACTTTTATCCTATCAGCCTTCCACTGATCTCGCACGTGTTTTGGTGTACGATACCCGTGTCTCTGCATGATCCAATGATGGTTGTACCGATGCTTAAAATTACGGAGTGCATCAGCAAGCTCAT
>JBIKMG010000030.1:0-22390 GCA_044359385.1 Coxiellaceae bacterium | reverse complement strand
TCGAGGCAGGAACTTCCCGTGCTCATCAAGTTCGCATTGTCGACACCCTCTCTTGCTACATGAATGTGGCCTCAGATAACCCCCATGTCCACTGTCGTAAGGGTGAAATTCTTACCGGAATTGATGCCATTATTCCTCGAATAGGATCATCCATCACGCATTACGGTTGCTCTGTTGTTCGTCAGTTTGAGTCTATGGGAACTTACTGCTTAAACAGCTCTATCGCCATTACACGATCTAGAGACAAATTACGATCCTTGCAATTGATGAGTAGGCAAGGCCTTGGTATGCCAATCACTGGATTTGCCCACTCCCCCAAGGAGGTAGGCGATTTAATAAAAATGGTCGGGGGGCCTCCTCTCGTTATTAAGCTACTCGAGGGGACACAAGGTGTTGGCGTTGTTTTAGCCGAAACAATGCAAGCTGCAGAGAGCGTCATACAAGCGTTTTTAGGGCTTAAAGCCAATATCATCGTGCAAGAATACATTAAGGAATCACGCGGCGAGGACATTCGCTGCTTAGTTATTGGTGATAAGGTCGTCGCCAGCATGAAACGTCAGGCGCCCTTAGGCGATTTTCGCTCAAATCTACACAGGGGTGGCAGCGCTCAATCCATAACAATCACCGAGGAAGAACGAAATGTAGCGCTCAAAGCAGCGAAAATAATGGGACTAACTGTAGCAGGCGTCGATTTACTGCGCTCAAACAGAGGACCCTTAGTGATGGAAGTCAACTCTTCGCCTGGGCTTGAAGGCATCGAGAAAAGCACACAGGTGGATATCGCTAGCTTGATTATTCAATACATTGAAAACCATGCCAAACCGATTACAAAAAGCACGCCCTACGAAGGATAATCTATGAATACTCCCGCTCAAATCATCCTAGGCGGAGAATCTATTCTCCCTGGTGAAAGAAAAACAATTAAGCTCAAAATGCCGGAACTCTATGATTGCTCCCCTATGTTCATGCCTATTCATGTTATCAGAGGAAAAATAAGTGGTCCCACACTATTAATCACCGCAGCGATCCACGGAGATGAGCTCAATGGAGTTGAAATTATTCGACAAATTCTTTTAAAAAAAGGCTTAAGTCGCCTAAAAGGGACACTAATCATGGTTCCAACGGTAAACGTCTATGGGTTTTTATATCAATCCAGATACCTAATGGACAGACGCGACCTGAATCGTTCTTTTCCCGGCAGCAAAAAAGGATCGATTGCTGCTCGACTCGCTCACCTGCTTTTGCATGAGGTTGCGATACACGCAACACATATCATTGATTTACACACGGGATCTCTGCATCGAAGCAACCTACCTCAAATAAGAACAAATCTTGATTCAACAGAAAACCAGGCTATGGCACGCGCTTTTAATGCTCCTGTTATTCTTGACCTCTTAGAACCTGAAGGCTCCTTTCGCCACGCGATGAAAGCATCTGGAAAAGCATTTTTATTGTACGAAGCAGGAGAAGCTCTGCGCTTCGATGACTTTTCTATCACCGTAGGTGTTAAAGGGATTCTACGGGTCATGAGAAATCTGCATATGCTCCCTCATATGAAAGAAAAAATTAAAACTAAACCGACCTTTTCCTATAACAGTTACTGGATTCGTGCAGAAACAAGCGGCACCATCTTATTCAAAAAAACACTCGGGAGCAAAGTTGAAGCTGGAGAAGTCATTGCAACCATTGCTAACCCCATGACAAGTGAGGAAACCTCTATTGTAGCGAGTAAGACAGGTATTGTTATTGGGAAAAGCAACTTGCCGCTCGTTCATGAGGGCGAAGCACTTTTCCATATTACCTGTTTAGACAAGCCCCAAGAAGTTGCAGATAAAATAGTGCAGCTTGAAGAGGTGATGATCTCAGAGCACTAGATCGGATCTCTCAAGTAAACCGGTAAAGCCTCTGCAGCCACTACCCCTTGCCCACACCCGAATCGATACTCGGCCTCCGGCAACAGATCAATCGCTTCAGGATAGGCTTCAAAAGCCTCCGCTGAATTGTCCCCCAACTCTACTTGATAAACCGCCCAAGCGTTACCGACCAGATGGCTTACGCCCGGTGGACGCAAAAAATCAACTGGTTTACACAGCGCATCCTTCATGACGGGCTTTAAACGATCACCGACAAGCCGATAATGCCCCCAGTAAAAAGATCCTAACCTAGCATCCCAAGCTGGGATGACGTCAGTCGCACTTGTTTTATAGATAAGCCCTTGTGCCAACGCCTGTAAACTGGAAATGGGGAAAAGCGGAATGTTTAAAGAAAAACCCAGACCTTGTGCTACACCAGCAGCAATACGTGTTCCCAAAAAACTGCCCGGCCCTTGCCCAAAAGCAACTCCTTCCAATTCTTGAAGCGAAATACCTGCTTCGCTGCAAAGGTCAGAAATCATGTCCAAAATTCGCTCAGCATGTTCTCTGGGGGCTAGAATAAAGCGCTGATAACGATGCCCATTCACCAGCAGTGCTGCCGAACAGGCATGAGTGGACGTTTCAAGTGCCAAAATGATTGACATAATCTACCTTAGTAGTTCAAATTAAGCACAGCATACAAGCAAAGGGACTCAGCATGCAAGACGCTATATTCACCGTTAGTGAGCTCAACCTTCAAGCAAAGCACTTACTGGAACAAGGCTTTGGCGTAGTACAAATCAGCGGAGAAATCTCCAACTGGATGAAAGCAAGCTCAGGTCATTGCTATTTCTCACTCAAAGATGAGCGAGCACAAGTCCGATGCGCTTGCTTCCGAAGCAATGCACGCCTTAAGTTTGAACCAGAAAATGGATTATCCGTAATACTAAGTGCTCAAGTGAGCCTCTACCCTAATCGCGGTGAATACCAGCTCATTGTGAGCCACATGGAACTCGCCGGTCAGGGTCAATTTGCTGTGCAATTTGAAAAATTAAAAAAGAAACTCGCTGCTGAAGGATTGTTTGATATTAAACAAAAAAAGGAAATTCCAGCTCTACCTAAAAGAATAGGAATTATCACCTCTCCCACCGGTGCTGCCTTTCAAGACATGAAAAAAGTGCTCGCTCGACGCTTTCCACTGACTCCTATCACTCTTTACCCAAGCTTAGTACAAGGCAATGAAGCGCCAGAGAGCCTCTATCAAGCACTTCTTCAAGCACAGTTTGATAACCGCTGCGACGTCATTTTGCTCGCGCGCGGTGGTGGCTCCATCGAAGACTTGTGGGCGTTTAATGACGAGAAACTCGCCCGCTTAATCGCTGCTTTTAACATACCTATCGTGACTGGCATTGGTCATGAAATCGATTTTACGATTGCTGATTTTGTTGCTGACTTACGTGCACCAACTCCATCAGCCGCCGCAGAGATGGCTGTCCCTGATCAACAGGTATTTTTTGATTTACTCGCTGATTCCGAAAAAAAACTAATGCGCTCAATACATCATCTAATTGAGAGAAAACTCACTCGCGTTAAGCAACTACAAGCACAACTCATACACCCCAGGCAATTATTGCAAAATCAGATGCAGCGACTAGATTATGCCAAAAGCCAGCTGATCACTGCCATCGAAAAATTACGCGTTCATCGAGAAAATGAACTTAAAATGCTAGCCACTATTTTGGATCAACGAAGCCCATTAAAACTGCTGAAACGCGGATATACCGTACTTCGTATCGGGGACAAGCCCATTTGCTCTATTCAACAAGCTACAACAGGCGATGCTGTAACAGCACAGCTGCAAGATGGGGTTCTAGAATTGACAGTCAGTTGACCCGAACGATACAATGGCAACCTTTTATCAATAGGGATTCCTCCCATGGAACAGTCAGCCGATTATACAGATATAAGCAAACCCTCTTCTTTGGCTATCATCATCATTATTGCCTGCTCGTTCTTTCTAATTTTTAAATACATGATGAATGTCTCTGTTAGCATCATGACACCTGAACTCATGAGCACCTTTCAGATTCATGGTCTTGGCCTTGGATTTTTAGGAACGACATTCTTAATTACTTATTTAATCTTTCAATTATTTTCCGGTGTACTACTTGATTCCCTGAGTGTTCGGGTTGTTTCGTCTTTAGCGATTGGGGTATCGGTTATCGGTTTACTCTTGTTTGGCTGGGCAACTCAATTTTGGGTCGCTCTCGTGGGGCGAGGTCTACAGGGTGTAGGCGCTGCTTTTGCGACTGTTACGTATCTAAAACTTGCTGCCAACTGGTTTCATCCTCGCTATTTTGCACGTATTGCTGGCTTTTTAGCGACCGCTGCGATGATTGGGGCAGTTGCAGGCGATGCTCCTTTAGCACTGATCAACCAACACTATGGTTGGCGAGCTGCGATTGTTGTTTGCTTAATTGTTGGCATTATCTTGATGTTGGCATTTTGGTTTATCGTTCGCAACCAGCCGAAAAACTCAACAGAACTACCCGTAAACGCACAGGGAAACTATAAAATCACACTGAAAGACATCGGTGATATTATTTCTCGTCCGTTAAACTGGCTCGTTTTACTTTACACAGGACTTGCCTTTTCTCCGGTTGCTGTTTTTTCAAGTCTCTGGGGAAACCCTTTTCTACACAGCGTCTATCAACTATCGACTCATGATGTTCCATTCTACTCAACACTCATGTTTATCGGCTTAGCCGTCGGTGGGCCTGCACTGGGTACCCTATCTGATATAGTCAGAAACCGAAGCATCGTTATGTTTATCACCACGGGGGGAACACTGTTTTTTATGTTGTGCGCTGTTTACTGCAACCATCAACCGCATTGGCTATTAGCAATCGAACTTTTCTTAACCGGCTTTACGACGGGAGGATTCCTCCTTGGCTTTGCGATTGTTAAAGAGTACAATCCTATTTTTGTCGCAGGGACCGTGATTGCATTTACGAACTCGGGTGACCCCGTTGTAGGTGCCTGGACAGACCCTATCATTGGCTGGATCTTAGATAGCCATTGGGACCACACCCTTTACAATGGCGCACCTATTTACACGCCTCACGCCTATCACTTATCCATGACAGTATTAATGGCTAATTTAATTTTAGCCTGCCTATTGATTGGCCTTATTAGCCGCTTTCGAAAAAATGATTTGCAAAAAAAAATAACTGCGGAGGCTTGCTAACATGGCATTAGCCACTATTGCGCTGGTTGGTCGACCTAACGTTGGCAAATCGACCTTATTCAACCAACTCACCAAAAGCCAAGAAGCACTGGTAGCCGATTTTCCGGGACTCACTCGAGACCGTCAATATGGACTTGGCAAGCTCGGTGATTTTAATTACTGGGTCATTGATACCGGAGGTATTGGTGAGTCTACTTCTACAGAAGCGATCATTACAGAAGCAATCGAGTTACAAGCTCAATCTGCTATTGCAAGTGCGGATCATATTTTTTTCATCTTGGATGCTAAAGCAGGTTTAACACCAGCCGATCAACAACTCGCTACTCTGTTTAGAAGCTGCAGTGATAAATTAACACTTGTCATTAACAAAGCGGACCACGAAGACATTGACTTGATCAAATCTGATTTTTACTCACTGGGTTTTAGCCGAGTTGAAGCGATATCTGCCATCCGAAAACGTGGCATACTGGACTTGATCGAAAAAACTCGACCTTTTCTCCCAGAGTCCGATGATGACTTCAAAAACGAAGATGCTATCCGTGTTGCCATTATTGGTAGGCCGAATGTAGGGAAATCTACGTTAGTAAATGCCATACTGGGAGAGCAGCGCGTTATTGTCAGTGAAGTTTCTGGAACAACACGCGACAGTATTTCCATACCGTTTAGTCACCGAGACACTGATTACATACTCATTGACACAGCAGGCGTTAGACGAAAAAGCAAAATCCATGAAAAAATAGAACAAGATACCATTTGGCAAACAATCAAAGCCATCGATGTAGCCGAAGTTATTATTGTTGTCATTGACGCAAGGGCCGGCATAACGGATCAAGATATGCGACTCATTCAACTGGTTATTTCACGCGGACGCGGGTTAGTACTTGCATTCAATAAGTGGGACAGCATGACGGAATCAGATCGTTTGCAGCTGAAAGAAGAAATCGATCTCAATCTGCCTTTTGTTGATTTTGCTCGTCGCTATTTTATTTCAGCCAAACACGGCACGGGTGTTGGCAAGCTATACCATGCACTAGAAGAAGCCCATCAATCATGCAACAAAGATTTAGGAACTGGTTTTCTCACCAGTATTTTAGAAAAAGCACTAGATGAACATCAACCACCACTGGTGCGAGGACGCCGAATTAAACTACGAATGGCACATATTATTGGACGTCACCCCTTAACGATCCTAATTCATGGAAAACAAACTAAATCCGTCCCACAATCCTATCAGCGTTACCTGACTAGTTATTTTAGAAAAGCTTGCGAAATTGTCGGCGTTCCCTTAATCATTCGTTTTAAAACAGATGACAACCCCTACGACATGAAAGAGAAAAAATAATTTCCATCAGACGATGACTTTCGATCGGTTAACTAAACAACAGATTCTAGCCTGTTACTGCATAACGAGTAACCAGCGTTACGGTTGTTCTAGATCACTCAACATGCTATGATCGCCATTCCATTATTTTCGAAAAGGCGGCCATATATTCTTACGAAAACGGTAGCGTTCATTTGCAGATAAAAATACAGGAGAAAACATGAGAGAGTTACCCACAAGCACCCTAAAAACATCTGCTATCTTTTTAGTTATATTAAGCGCTCTTTTTTATTGCTACGAATATATTTTACGCATTAGCCCCAATGTTATGATGCCTTCTATTATGCAACAATTTGGCTTAACGGCAGCTGGTGCAGGTTGGCTAGTCTCGCTTTATTACTTCGCATACACCCCTTTACAAATTGTTGTGGGTCTTATTACTGACCGCTTTGGTGGTACACGCGTTTTGAGTTGGGCAATTGCCTTATGTATCCTCGGAACACTTATTTTCCCTATCTCTCACTGGATCGTAATCGCTGGTTTAGGACGAGTATTGATTGGTATCGGTAGTGCATTTGCGTATGTTGGCGCACTTGCAATTGCTAACAAAAAATTAAATCGGGAGTGGTTCACCTTCTTTGCTGGTGCTGTAACCACACTGGGGATGATTGGCGCATTGGGTGGTGACATCGGTATGAGCTATTTAATTACCCAGTACCACTGGACAACTATTTTCTATACCGCTGCAGCGCTGGGCATTGTTTTACTGATTGCTTTCATTGTTGCTGTGTATTTTAACCAAAAAATTCCTACGGAAATCAAAAAACCGGAAGGAACAACGACCTCTTTTTTAAAACTTAAAGCGATTATTTTAAGCAAGCATTTTATTTTACTTGGCAGCATAGGTGCTCTGCTATTCCTTTCTTTGGATATATTCGCTGAGCTTTGGGGACCTCAGTTCCTACGGGTTACTCGCCATATTTCTATTAAACATGCTACTTGGATTAGTGGCTTAATTTTTTGGGGCTGGGCGATAGGATCGCCATTACAAGCTTTTATTTATAAACTACTAAAATCTGTTCGACGCTGCTTTTTAATTGAAAGCCTATTGGCTGCTATCTGTATTAGTTTAGCGATGATTTTTATTCACAGCGACCTCCTGCTACTCGAAGCGCTCTTATTTTTATTTGGATTTTTCTGCAGTGTTGAAGTTTTGTGTTTCAGTGTTGCTGTTCAATGGGTCCATACAACATCAGCAGCAACTGCTGTAGCTGTTATTAATTTTTTTATCATGTTGTCTGGCATGATCTTTCAACCATTTGTATCCGAATTGCTGAACTTAGGATGGGGCGAACATATCATGCATCATGCTACCCGCGTCTATACAAGCGCCGACTTTTTTTTCGCACTCGCTATTATTCCGATTGCTACCTTTTTCGCATTTTTCCTATCCTTTGTACTGCCTAAAAATGAGAGCGAGGTAGACAAGGTTACCTAATGATATCTCGGTGCTTCTTTTCTGGAGTCCACGCATGGTTTTTAGACATTTTTTATTGGCCTTGCTGATTAGCCTCCTTGCGGGCTCGCTCACCGCCTGCGCTTTTGCCCCCTGGCACCAACCAGAACTCGCTTTAATCGGAATTCTGACGTTAGTCTACGTATGGCATCATGCAAACCCCCATCAAGCATTTTGGACAGGCTTTGCCTTTGGTTTGGCTGAGTTTGGCACGGGTATCAGCTGGGTTCAAATCAGTATTCATAATTTCGGCGGAACAACTATTTTCATCAGCGTGTTAGTCACGGCCGTTTTTGTTCTCTATCTATCGCTATTCCCTGCCCTCACAGGCTACATCTTTAGAAGACTCCACCGCAACAGCTGCCCGACTCTAAACTATCTCATTTTATTACCTAGTCTTTGGGTATTACTCGATTGGTTACGCGGTATTTTATTTTCCGGCTTCCCTTGGCTATTTCCTGGCTATGCCTTCTTAGACTTGCCACTACGCGGTTTTGCACCCATCGTTGGCGTTTACGGAGTAAGCTGGATCGGAATTTGCACTGTATGCGCCTTCTTTTTACTGATTAATCAGCGAAAAACAGCAAACGCTAAGCAGATAGTCAGCTATATAGGGATCTGGATTGTCACTTGGATCGGCGGCTTTGGACTAAATGCAATCCACTGGACAAAAGCCAGCGCTTCACCACAGCACGCTGCCCTGATTCAAGGAAATATACCTTTTGAAGAAAAATGGTCTATCGATGGAATCGATAAATCGCTAAAAACCTATTTTGATCTTACTCAAACAATGATCCATAACCCTATCGTTATCTGGCCTGAAACAGCTATTTCCATCAATCAAAATGAAGCCTATGTCTTTTTAAAAAACCTAAACACCTTAGGAGTTAGGACTCAAACTGCGATTGTTACTGGAACTATCTGGGAAAACCGTGAACATAACGTCTTTAATGCGATCACTGCTGTAGGCTTCAAAAGCACAGGGGTCTATTTAAAACGCCACTTAGTCCCCTTTGGCGAATACGAACCACTCCCTTTTATTATGGCTCCTATTTTTAAAGCACTTGCTATTCCGATGTCTAATTTTTCCAGGGGCGAAATGAACCAACCCTTACTCACCATCGCTGGAAATTCCGTAGCTTCATTCATCTGTTATGAAATTGCTTATCCCAGCCTCGTTCTTCAGTCAGCAAAAAAAGCCTCTTGGCTACTGACGATAAGCGATGACTCCTGGTTCGGGCACTCTTGGGCTAGCGCACAGCAGCTACAAATGGCACAAATGCGCTCACTAGAAACGGGCCGTGAGATGGCTTATGCCACTAGCAACGGAATCACTGCCTTCATCGATGAAAAAGGTTACCTCATCTCTCGTGCACCGATGTTTGTCCAAACCATTCTTCATGGGACGATACAACCACGACAAGGGCTCACCCCCATTTCAATCTATGGCCCCTCTTTTATTCTAGTTTTGATCCTGATTACTCTAATCATCAGTCTAGCTATTTCTAAACATACGAATTCCGAAAAAAACACCAACCATTCGCATAACTCTTGAGCAAAAATAACGGTTACTTGCTATAAACTCAATTCAAATGGTTGAAGTCACTCCTAAACTAATCTGAAAAATTATATCTACACGACAACGGAAGAAACCTAATAAAGCCCATATCGGCACGACAACAGATAACTCTTTTAGCAAGTCAGCTAAACCCTGACCCCATAATTCCTCTTTAGATGCATCTTTCCTGATTCGTGATAGCGTTCTCCGACGCTGACAAAAACCACTACTTTCTTATTGCTAAGATCCGTTAAACAATCAATCGGAACTTCCGATCTAAATGATGCCTTATGTGTTCCCTTATTTTTTTCTGTGAACTCAGGAGTTGTTTTTTCTAAAAAAGAAATATCGAATGCAGCTGAGCTATGTTCGTTCATTAGGCCTCCAAATAAAGAGCGTTAATTTTTTTAATGTAGCGAGGCAACAACAGCAATACACTCATAATAGTGCCTATTAAATAGACCCAAGCTATCCCCTTGGCTTGATAATTTAACTTTACCCCAATAAAAAATAGAAAAAAAATTGTCACCCACGTTGAAGATGTTGACAGGATCATCGGCTTAATTAAATCATGGTATGCTCGTAACACTTGTAGCAAATGGTAACGCAACGAGTCAAAAATAGTAGTTAATGAAATAATAGGCAACACGTATAGTGCGGTAGACACGACATGAGGATCATGACCATTAATCAAATTTGAAAAAAGAGACGGGTAAACTATGACAACTGAAGCAAATAACCCGATAACCACAACGGAAGCTAACGCCCCAGATATCGATAAATAACGCGCTTTTTTAAAATCTTTAGCACCCAACTGTCGACTCACCTCTTGACAACAAGATTGCCCAAAAGCAGCTAGAAAAACAAAGCAGAAAAATACAAATGTCATTGAAATATTAAGTGCCGCTAAACTTGTTATTCCAGCAATACCACCTGCGGTACTAATTGCAAAAGTGAGGATAACCTCATTGCAAACGACAAATGAGATGGGAACGGCTATTTTTCTTATTTCCTTCATTAAGTTTAATCCAGCATGCGTTGACAATTTGAATCTAAAAAAGTGACAGCCGTCAAACGCTTTTGAAAATTGAATATAACAACCATAGAAAATTGCAATTAAATAGGCCTCCACCACATAACCCAACGCAATTCCCTTTAACCCCATCTTGGGTATAAAAAACCATCCTCTAGAAAACAGAAATGCTAACAAAGTCCCAAACGTAAGACTAACTAACCCCATAACCATCGCGGGTTTTGCTTTAGAGAAGCTAAACATCATTTGCTCGTAGCAGATTCTTAGCAATAATACTGGAGCAGCAAAGGCATAAATTCGCAAGAAATCTTGTGCAATGAAAGAAACCATCTTAGGTTGCCCTAATAATGTATAGAAAACCCATTTAGAAAAAAATAAAATTAAAAACAGTGCTGGAAATAAACTAAAACAAATGAACATCCCCTTTATGTTAACTGCTGAAATCCTATTTTTAATTTTTTCCAGATGCTGTTGATCGGTCACCTGACGTAAGCTACCCTGAAGTCGACTAGCTATTATGCTCAGTGCAAATAAAGGTGATATGAAAATAATGGTCAATGAATTAATGCTACTCATTACCAAAGTCATAGCTGCAGATGTCTGCGCATCCGTATAGAGAGGATTAGCTAACAATCCAATGATCACCACAGAAAAACTAAAGGTATAAGATAATGCAATCGGGATTGCGAGCCCTGTTATTTTTTTAAAGCCCGCCCCATAAGAAACAAGCAACGCCCATATATTTCGATTTAGTCGGGAGTCTGTTCTTTTCACGATCTTAATCCCGCCTCGTCTCCAGCATGCAATAATGGGGTATCGAGATCCCTTTCACTTTTAAAACATGAGCAAAAAAAACGACTCGTTTCAGACAAACAAGATGGAGGATTGTTTAGTTTATCGGTCACCTTCTTTAGTTGCTCTATGCGTCGTAGGTAAGACAAACGAGGAATTAAAGCGATATCTGCAAACAAAACCCCCGCAAGATACCCAGCAGCCACTCCATACTCGCCTAATGACGTATGTAACCCGAGAGTACCCGATAGAATAAAGCCAAGGATGAGGGCGGCGTTTGAAAGTACAATAGATACCCAAGGATCGCCAATAGAGCGCAATTGCGATAAGACGTTATAGCGAATCGCATCTAAAAAAACAGCGGCAGCCATTATTCGTGCAACAACATCATTCGCATCAATCAAGGTACTATTCTGGTTTAGTCCCGAATATTCCATCCTGGCAGTCGATACGTCAAAGGAGGTGTTCGTCCCATTGGCAGGAAGGGGTCCAGAAAATAAATCAATTAAGCCGGCTGGGTATACCATGATTGTAGCTAAAGGAGGGGTTAGAAAAAACAAGGTAACAATGACCGAATACATACTCAGTTTAGAAGCATAGGAAAAGTTTCTAGCCCCAACTTCTCGACCCACTTCTTGTGCAGAGGTGATACCAAAAGCAGCTAAAGGAACAAATAGCAGGTATACAAACTGAAGTGAGTAGGAGATGACCGCTTGACTGCTTAAGCCAACTAAACCAGATAATATACTCGCAATAAACTCCATCAACACCTCTGTCAGCATATTGATTGAAACCGGAATACTTTGAGCACAAATGGATTTAGCTACCCCAGCGATTGCTTCTTTCTCATAACCACAGAGTTTAAAAAAGCTAAAAAGCTTCAAATCTCCATGCCACGCCAAGTATCCCGCATAGGCGAGTGCAATAATCCAAGCTTCCACAACATATCCCAAGGCCACTCCTGAAGGTCCCATAGACTGAACACCTAACCCTCCAAAACCTAACCAGCAAGAAATAGCAGTCCCTAAAGCGAACGTTGCCAACCCTATTAGCATCATATCTCGAGCTTTTCCTGCTGGAAAAAGATTCTGCTCAAAAACCATTCTAGCGAGAACAGCAGGAACAGAAAATGCATAAGTACGGGTATACTCCTGGACGATATCAGAAGATGCAGGACTTTGCTGAAATACAGTTTGTAAAATAGAACTCGAAAAAAATAACAAGAGAAAAAGTGGAGGGCTTGCTGCCATTGTCATGATTAAACCGACTCGGTTAGTTACACTGATCGCCTGTCTTTTTATCGCTAGCTCATCTTCAGGGATTTTATTTTCAACAGATGTCCGATAGTCGCCTTGTTTGTTACTAGAAATGGGTGAAATACCAAAAATAGGTGACAGGCCAATTAAAAGAAGTGTATTCACAACGGATGTGACTAATGCTATCGCTGACCGATACTCTGTCTCATTTTTGGTTTCGTTGGAGATATACCCCAGCAAAAGGGAAGACACAAAAATTTCGATACTTAGTGTAAAGGACAGCGTCATTGGCACAGCCATTTTAGTAATTTGACAACATGCGCGAGAAAAATTTTCATCACTCACCCTGTCATTAGGCTGCTCATTATTGTGAAGATCATCTCCATTTTCGTAGTCATCAGCGCTCATAGTACTTACCTCTCTATACAGCCTGCGATGCTAAATCCCGAACAGGTTGCTCTGCTTTATCCAAAAACGGGAAATCTAAGTACTGATCTAACTGGGTGAGTGATTGCTAGGATCCCACCAGCCATTCTTGGTAAAATGGAAATTGCTTACAAGCAGAGACAATCAAGTTTTTTAACTTATCCAGTAACGATTTTTGGCTTTTATTATCGAGAACCCATGAAAACATCGCACCTTCAAAACAGAATCATGACTTAATTGACATTTTATTTGTCGGCTTATTATCGTAGCGTGACCTAAAATAAATGAAGTTCAAGGTTATAGTAACGAAATGGTTTTTAAAAGATCCCAAAGTGTCCTAGGGGAAAAATTTTTTAGAGGCCTCATTGCAAGAAGAAGCCTATACTTTTTTCTTAGCAAATCTTCCTTCTTGAAGAAAAAAAAATGTCTGCAAGATAATACCTGGTGTATTCGGTAATTCTGTATGAACAGCAGGAAATTGCAAGAAATCCATCATTCCTTCGACTTTCGTTTCCTCAACTCGAATTTTCCCATCGTGATTTTTCAACCCCAACCAGATGAAAAACAAACGATCCACAATAGAACACCTAGTTCCAGCAATGACTCCACAGTCTTTATCTATGGGCCTCAGTTTTTTTCCATAACTCGCTATTTCGATTCCAGCAGGCCCAAAGTGCCGACGATAAAAAGCAAATCGAGATAAGTTTTTCACCAACTGAGAACCTTGAATCGGTGTACCCAGCATGACTACTCGATTCCATTTTATATCAGGACATATTTCTCTCAAGTAAAAAAACGGCCTCAGATGATATGAGGCCGTTTTTAATGATTTTTAATACCTAGCCTATTTTAGGTCCACCCTCTCTTTCAATATGACTATCAGAAGAGGAGTTTTTTCGCAAAAAACTATTGGTACCAGGGAGACTTAACTTATCACCTGAACCATAACATTCATCACCCCACGTGCATCCACTAGTACCCTCAACGACGCATGTATAATAAGACTGGTTATAGCTGCTAGACCCGGTACAGTCAGCAGATGATAATTTGTCACATTCACATATGATATCATAGCAAACAGGTGCAGGACACGGTGGCTGAGCTTTTGCTTGATTCATAAGAGCCAATAGCGCAAGTTGCAAAAAAGTTGATTTTCTCATTATTTTTTTCTCCGTAGTTTAGAAGCTATCGTAGAATACACTGTACGTAATAACATTACAACTTAAGAGAAAATTATTATCCTCTTTTTCGATAGAACTTACATTTTTATGGCGCTATGGTACTGCCCCCATTTTTATTGAGTTAACAAGAGCGGGAATACCAGGGAAAATCAGATTGAAGCGAAATCATTCCTGTCTGAATTTAGACACATGAATACGATAAAAAAACTAACGAAAGTCGGTTTCTTAGATGGCTGTGCTCCTACTTGATCTTTCGATACCATCAGAATTTTTTGGAAGTAACTGAGTTTGTTGTTCACTAACCCGATTACCCACTCGAAGAACACCCCCTACTGGTACTTGAATTTCAGCAGGAGGTTCACCCTCAAATAGATCCAATAAAAGCTTTAAGCCATATGGATTTGTAACTCCTCCCTTGCAATCAGCAGACCAGGCAATAATCATAGGGATAAAAAGTGTAACGAACCCAACTACTGCTCCAATAATTAATCCCAATATCTCTGACTTTGAGTGTTCAAAAGTCAAAGGGGTGAAGTATGCATGGATAGCTAGTCCAATACTACTCAAAATAATAACTACCGCAGCCCCTGTAGCAAATGCTTTAGTGAAATAAGTCAATGGATTTTTATCAAAGTGATTATGTGCATTTCTTTTGATAACATTCGTCATATGATTACATTGGTTAGATACGTTTCGATGAGAAGAGATCAATATTAATGGGAGCATTGGAATTAGAATAACAAAAAGACCCAATACTGAAGTAATCACACCTAAAATTTCATCAGTCAAATTTTCATCGTCGCCTGTTTCATTATTTCGATAATGAATCAATTGAACGATTTCACCAACATCATACCCAATAAAGATTGCCAGCAAAACTTGAACGAAAGGAAATAAAACGGAAAAACATACACTCATATCTGTTTCAATGCCAGCTTTATCAAGTAGATTAAGGACTAAACTCGTACAATTATATGACGTACGACAACATATTGTTGAAAACAGCCAAAAACGTAAGCGTCTATCTGGGTGTCCAGCTTCTGGATCTATCACTTTAGGAATCCAGTAGTACGGAGTATTAGTATTACTAGGGTCTTCTATTCTCTTAAAAAGATCTCTAAGATTTGTTTGTGTTCCACTCAAAAGATTATTAGTTCGTGATGGAGAAAGTATCTCTCTTAATGCATTATGCATGTTTAGTATATTACTCAAGTCAGCCATTTCAAATCTATAATGAGTAGCTCTATGACGCGGCCTATCTGTAGGTGTTTGATCAGAGTGAACCTCAACTTCTGCTGTAGGTGTGTCAGGAGAGCAAACATCACCTTCTAACATAGTCGCCAGATAGTGATCATAGTCATTTTTTCGAGAGTGAAATTTTCCTGGTTCTCCATTCCGATCGCCCTTATAAAAACTAATGTAGTATTCCTGCCCTTCGTAAAAATATCTCATAGCAACATGTCGGTTTTTATAGTTACAATTTATTTGAGGTTGATCCCTTGTATAATTTCTTTCATATATTTGAATTTCTATAGGGCTTTGATCAGTAAGAGGATCTACTGGGTCAGTCGCTGTAGGATCATCTAAAGTCGTTTTAAAAAATCTCATTATTTTTCCTTACATGATAGAACATTCTGCATGTTCTGCAGCTTTCTTCGGAACATCAGATTTGTTTTTGACAGAAACATTCGCTGCCTCAAGAAAATCTTTTGCCCAACGAGTACAGTTAATCGGCTCTTTTGGTTTCCGTTCACTCCTGGGTCTGCTATCTAATAAAAAACCAGCGCCTACCATGGAGTAGTTTTTTAATCGTCCAGACAGATAGCGATCTTTATTCATTTTTTCTAGATTTTGCTTTAAAAAATCTTTAAACTCAGTGTTATTGACTGTTTTTAAAAAAAGAGCAGCACGCGAAGGTTTAGCGGGATCTTCTGATTGCATATCACGTACTAATTGTGAACACATGTCTATAAATCGAGATACCGAAGAAACTCCAAACCGTCCAAGATTGGGGAGTTTATCTTGAGAAAGAAAATACGTCGTTTCGGAATTATTTTTCGAAGCTTCTACAAAAGACTCTGCGATACCTAACGCTGTGTTTACTTGATCTATGGCAAACCAGTCCTTTGCTTTATTAAAATTTTCTAATGGCACAACATAGGTCGAAAAAAAATCAGGCTTAAATCGAGGATCGTTGTATAATTCGCTAATTGCGACTTCATCACTCAATGGGGCGACCCTCAACATTTCTCGAATGTTGATTATCTTACCAGGGGCTTCGAACATATCATGCTTTTTAGAAAGTAATGCGAACATATCATAACTCGAAAGATGGATCTCTCCGCCAACAATCCTTTCAACCAAAACTTGTGCGTGCTGTTTAAATATATTTCCCTTTTCCATGAAACAAACTAAATGCATAAGAACCTGACTCTCACTGAAATTAAACTGTTTTCTAATGCCACTGCTAATGCCACTGCTTAAGTTGTTACGCATGATATTTCATCTCCCTCTGCTAAAACTAGAGGTTTGCAGATCCCCTTCTCTTTCGGATGATTTTGCAGCCCCTCCCCCTCCGCTTTTAGGTGAAGATAATAGACGAGGTATCACCGTGGAAGAAAAATCACGTACCGCTTCAGTACTGGCTTCAAAAGCTGCAGATACGAGATTCAACGTAGGCACTAACAAGACTTGAGAGCCTCCCTCAAAATCCCCTTGTGAGGACAAGGTTACGGCAGGGATAATTTCTGCAGATAAGGCGGTCGCTAATTCAGCTACAGGCAAGAAATAATTTCTTAGTCTTTCACTAAATGCTCTTAATATCTCTTCGACTGAAGTGTCCCCAATTCCGCGGATAACAGCAGGTTGGTCACCTTGTAGATTTTTTCTTTTTTGCTCAAGAGCATCCTCTATGACCCTACTCAGCAAAAGATTTGGAACTAATCCACCTGGAGAAATTTTCAGCCTTCCACATAAAGGGCTTGATGGTGCCTCGCCTTTCGCCCTACAGCTCTCAAACCAGGCTAAAATAGCCTTTTCCTCATAAGTGTGCCCATCCTCTGCTATGACAGGAACCTGAAACAAATTCATTGTTAAGGGGCAATATAATGCATTGGGTAATTTTTCCTTATCCAACTGAATGGACTCTTCTCTAATTCGGTTAAGATCATTTCCATAAGTATCAAAAAGACTATGACACAAACTACGGATAACATAGTTTATTCGCCATTGCGTAGCTTCTAAGGCAGCAACTTCACTTTCATGTCGCGATTCACCTGTCTGGGTTAGAATAACACTATCAGCCAGAAACGTTCCATTCCTCAATAATAACTGACTAAAATAAGGCATGAATTTTTCTCCTTTTCAAACTATTGAATTACATGACTAGATCTCACGCTGCGAGCCAGGGAAGCGAAGCTTTGGCGAGTAGTCCCCGGTAGCCACCGATTTTTTGTCGAGCCTAAAGCGAACACAAAAAATCTTTCGGTGGCGTCCAGTCATTTGAGAGCCAGTACGTAAGGAGCCGTAGGTGCTGAAGTTGCTGGTGACGAGGACGGCCGGGGCTTTATGGCTGCGCCGTTTTGCGAGGCGATTTAACCGACGAATGGGATAAATCTATCACGAGCTAGGCGCACACTTGCTTTTCTGTGAATTTCAGACAGAAAAGCTACTACTTAAGTAGAGACTTCTTTACAAAAGACCTAGTCTACTTAAACATAGAATATCTTCATGTACAATATTTTTGTAACATTGTATTAGACCAAGATAATAACGCCACTTTTCTAACCTTATGGGATAACGGATGCTCTATTTCATGGGTTAGCTCTCTACACGAACTAAAACTTTGGAAAAACAAAGTCAAGAAGTTAATTTAATTCGATAAAAAAACGCTGAACAAGTGGAACTCTTCGGTGGATATAAACAAAAGTCTATCGACGACGATTATTGAAAAATCCTACTTGATTGTCGACTTCGATGTTAACCAACTTCTTAAGCCCTTCCCCTTTATCAAGGGCTGACACTAATTGCCTTAAAGTTTCATTGACATCCGAACGTAGAAATACAGTCCCTGATCGTTGAAAATCATCAATGTTTTTACCAATACGGTCTAAATTAGTCAATCCTGCATTAATTAAATCTACTATCTCAGGAATAACCGCATCTGTAACTTTATTCATATTCCGCCTCGACTCAGTACCGAGCTCAGTTATTTGACTATTAGTGTTTCCTATAGAAGATTGCAGTAATTTTATAATCTCTAAAAACTGCTTTAGCGACTCTATTTGGGTCTCATTCAAGCCATTTAGGAGTGCTACCGTGGCAGCAGTTAACTGCCGTTGGCTATGATTTAAACCAGCTATTGCTCCAGCAGCCTGCTTTAGTAACTTAGTCGCCTGATTTAGGAGGTTAGTCGCTGCTAAGATTAAATCGCCAAACCGCATACTATGTTCTCGAGATCCATCAGCTATGCATTTAGTTACCTGCAAGACGAAGATCGAAAAGAAAACAGTGATTATCAAAAAATAAGAAAAGCCTTCACAAACTAAGCCTTTCAAAAGACAGCAAATAGACGAAGACGAAAAGGCACAAAGTGCAAACATTACAGTAACAAAAATACTACAGTTTTTATTGCGTTTAAACTCCTGAGCTGGAAGCTGCGTAGAAGGAGGCAGAGAAAGAATTTTAGAAGCTCTATTCGCATCATCCTGCTCTCCTACACTCGTGTCATTCGAAGATCCTCCTGTAATGGGATTACTTAAAGTTATCAATTGTTGTGGAAGTAGGTGGATTCGATCCTTGACAATGAGTCTTAGCACGGATGAGTGTCTCGTATAATACGTAGGTTGATTGTCTAGATCTTTTTGAAAAAATTTGAGTCTATTCCAAATCCCACCCATAAGAGAGGGGCTTTCAGGCACTTCAGTTACCATTATAAATGCAAACGTTTTGATAATTGTTCCTGATTAGACTCTTTAAGAAGACCGAAAACTATCACTAACATTTTATAAAAATCAATCTGCCTTGGCTCTTTCAACCTCGAAAGAATGGTTCAACAATTTCTGTACTCATTAACCTTTCAAAAGAATTGATCTTGTCTGCAGATAATCACTCAACACACCGTTAGTTTTTTTTTAGCAAATCTTCCTTCTTGAAGAAAAAAAAATGTCTGCAAGATAATACCTGGTGTATTCGGTAACTCTGCATGAACAGCAGGAAATTGCAAGAAATCCATCATTCCTTCGACTTTCGTTTCCTCAACTCGAATTTTCCCATCGTGATTTTTCACCCCCAACCAGATGAAAAACAAACGATCCACAATAGAACACCTAGTTCCAGCAATGACTCCACAGTCTTTATCTATGGGCCTCAGTTTTTTTCCATAACTCGCTATTTCGATTCCAGCAGGCCCAAAGTGCCGACGATAAAAAGCAAATCGAGATAAGTTTTTCACCAACTGAGAACCTTGAATCGGTGTACCCAGCATGACTACTCGATTCCATTTTATATCAGGACATAGCGTTAAAATTAAAGTCCACGCAACTAGTCCACCCAGCGAATGCCCTACAACATCAAGGCCAAAATTTTCCCTCCCTTGTCTGGATTTTTTAAGCTGTTTTGCAACTGATTTAGCACAATCCAGTATCGATAAATTTATAGAGTCATAACCGATATTATGACAACAATAACCGCGACTCGTTAAAAAATTTTCCATGTTTTGCATGATCTGTGGACTCTTAGTTATTCCATGCAAAAGTAACACATCATTTTCTAGCATCCACACCTCGACTCGGTTTTTTTATTTCGTTTCTCAATGAATAAATTTCTGCCTGTGTCAATTCCAAAAAATTACCCACACGCAAAGAACGCGGTAAGATAATCGGACCAAAACGAACACGCTGTAATCGACTAACACGCAAATCTTGCGACTCCCAAAGTCTTCTTACAATCCGGTTACGGCCTTCCATAATAACAATGTGAAACCATGCATTAGAACCCGTTCCACCAGACTCTACAATTTCTTCAAATCGAGCAAAACCATCGTCTAACATCACTCCTTTCGTTAATCTTTTTAATATCTCCTGAGTGACATTACCCAAAACACGAACGGCATATTCGCGTGCCATATGCCCACTGGGATGCATTAATTGATTCGCTAATGCGCCATCGTTCGTAAATAACAGCAAACCTGCCGTATTGATATCCAAGCGACCAACGCCAACCCAACGCCCAATATCCAAACGCGGTAATGATTCAAATACTGAACGGCGATTTTCAGGATCTGAAGCCGTACATATTTCACCGGCTGGTTTATGATACATTAGTACTCGCGTTTCAATTGGCTCTTGCTGCAAATGAAAGGTATTGCCATCTAGGGTCACTTCATCACTCACATTCATATGATCACCCAAGCGAACCAACTTTCCATTAACCTTAACTCGACCCTCTTTAATCCATTCCTCGATTCCACGGCGCGAACCATAACCTAACCGCGCTAAACATTTCTGTATTCGTTCTGACATTTTTTACCTACTAGTTACTGTTCTATTTTTTCAATCAATTCCACTTTTGGAACCGCTAACTCTTCATTTTTAGGATTAACATTCAACGAGAGTTGTTTATTTAACTCCTTTTCCATGCCCTCTAAATCAGCCACCTCTTCTAACGAAGGTAACGCACTTAAGGATTCTAAATTAAAATAATCTAAGAATGCTTTGGTTGTTGCAAAAAGCGCTGGCTTTCCAGGCACATCACGATACCCCACCACTTGAATCCAATCTCTGTCTTGCAGCGTTTTAATGATATGGCTGCTAACTGCCACACCACGAACTTGCTCAATTTCGCTGCGTGTTATCGGCTGTTTGTAAATAATAAGCGCTAACGTTTCTAAGGTGGATCGTGTATATTTCTGCGGCTTTCTGCTCGCAATTCGAGCTAGAGGTTCCGAAAATTCATTACGAACTTGAAAGCGATAGCCGCTAGCTACTTTTTTCAACTCAATGGGACCTAGGCTGTATTCTTCAGCCAATTCGTCCAACCATTGTTTCATTTGATTACTCTTGGGCTGCTTTCCCTCTTCAAAAAGCATGAACAACCGCTCAATAGCAATCGGTTCACCTGCCGAAAAAATAGCGGCTACTATCATTTCTTTCGGATCAAGACTCATAGGTATCCTTTTTTTTTGTTAAACTTTTTTGCGAATCTGGCGCACTTACTTTTGCCCTAACATAAATAGTCGCAGAAGGTCCGCCTTGCGTTAACTCTAAAACAGATTCTCGTGTTAACTCCAACAGCGCAATCAAGGTAACAACAATACCCAAACGCCCTTCTTCTGGTGAAAACAAATCCTCAAAACGAAGATATGTTTCGCCGGTCACTCGCGTCATTATTCGACTCATCCGATCACGTACGGACAAAGCTTCTGCCACAATCTGATGATGTGTGTATAAAGCGGCTTGTCTTAATACCTTTGCCAATGCTGATAACACATCTTTCATCTCGACATCAACTGAGATACTCGAGAAATCCAACTTAGGCATATCCGCAGCTGCTGTTTGTAAATCTCGTTCTAATCGAGGCAATGTATCAATAGCCATCGCTGCATTTTTAAAGCGCTCATACTGTTGCAGTCGAGAAATTAATTCAGCTCGCGGATCTATCTCTTCATCGGTTTCTTCTGTGGTCTCAGGACGCGGTAATAATAAGCGCGATTTAATCTCAGCCAACGTCGCAGCCATTAACAGATACTCACCAGCCAAGTTAAGTTCCATCACTTTCATCACTTCAATGTATTCCAGATATTGACGTGTAATCTCAAGGATCGGAATATCCAAAATATCGATGTTTTGTTTTTTAATGAGATAAAGTAACAGATCCAACGGCCCTTGAAAGGTCTCCAGAAAGACACGCAATGCATCTGGCGGAATATAGAGGTCACTCGGCAATTTTTTAACCGATTCTCCTCTGACTATGGCTGTTATGGGTTGATCCACCTCAGGCGGCATAAGCGTACTCTCTACGAGTTATTCACCAGAGAAGAGTCTAGCATAGACAACAACGGTTAACCAGGCAGTGTATGCGTTCAAGACATATGGGACTGAAGGCCTCCACAATTGAGTTTCTCATAGTAGGCGAATGGTGTATCTAAGTTCAATGCTTGATGGGGTCGAAAGGTGTTATAGATTTTCATGTATCCAGCAAGCGCTTTT
>JBIKMG010000029.1:0-22494 GCA_044359385.1 Coxiellaceae bacterium | reverse complement strand
AGCTTTAAGGGGAGGCAACGATGACGCTTATTCGAAATTCAATATTAGGGTTATCTTTGCTCTGTGCATTTCCGTTTATTGAGGCTAAACCAGCTTCGACGGTTGCGCATCAGAAGATGGAATTTCTGCTAACCATCACCTTGAAGCAAGCGTCCTTTAAACAGGTTCAGGGAAACCAATATGCCTTAATTGTCCCTAAAGATAAGGTCGATCAAATTTTGATTTTTTCCGATCGTCCAAACAAAGTCGCATTTAGTGTCAATCCGGATGAGTTTTCGAAGCTGGTTCACATAGGTCCAGAAGTATACAAAAATGATCCGCCCAATGTATCCTTGGTGTTTGACAAGAATCAGATGAAAACAGCTGCCTTTGCTATCCAAGGGTATCAAATGGGCAGCGATTCAGTGACTTATCAATTAAAATTACTGGGAAATCACACAAAACTCCTACCCAGCTATCAAGGTCAAATGGTTCTTTTTGTGGATGGTTGTGACTTTTTCAATTGGTTAACTGGTTGGGAGCAGTCAGGTGCTAGTGATTCTTCAATCGATGACGATGATGGTTGGCTTGGTGGGATCATTGAAGCGGAGTAGACGCGGTGAGACAAAGCGTAGATTTTTTCGATGCTTGCTGTTCTTAAAAGTTTAATATTCACTATTAAAGCCTTTAAAATGTATAGTCATTTTCGTAGTTTTTCTAAAAATAGCTATAAAATCAATATTCATGTTTGAAAAAATAAAGGGAGACTCCTGAAGCGCTAATTTTAGCCGAGCTTATTGGTTGGTTGAGCGTTTTTGGTTATTGATACAATGGGGGTTTCTGTTCGACCTGTTTGGAGCAAATCGATTCTATTCTATTCTTCTCTTCTCTTCTCAGCTGAAGCATCTAGATCTTCTATCTCTTGTCTTCCCTAAGTTAGCGATAGCTTTATGCTATGATTTATGGAGTAATCGAAAGGAGTAGAGTGATGGCAGTAGCTTTTTTGTTAGTCGTTTTAGCAGGAATTATAAACGGCTCTTTTGCCTTATTTATTAAATTCATGAAAAGTTGGCGTTTTGAGAATATTTGGCTGGGATACGCTATTGTTGCTTTCTTAATTGCCCCTTTTTTGATTGCCTGTCTGGTTAACCCGGCAACAACTATTGCTTGGCAGGCAGTGAGTCTGTCTCTGAAATGTTTGATTATATTAGGTGGTTTAGCTTTTGGTGTCGGGCAGGTTTGCTTTGCTTTTGCGATGACTCGTATTGGTATTGGCTTGGGATTTTTGCTCAATATTGGTATTGGTACTATCTTGGGTTCGTTGTTTCCTTTGTTTGCACAATATCGAGATCAGTTAATGACAACGTCAAGTGGGTTAACGATATTGGCGTGTCTTTTAATTGTGGTTGGCTTGTTGGTTTGTTATAAAGCAGGCCATCGTCGTGAGCAAGAGCAGGGGCATGAGATGAAGATAAGTTTCAGGCCTTATGTGATAGGTGTTGTTGCAGCGTGTGTTGCTGGCCTTTTTTCGGGTGTGCAAAACATTATGTTTGCCTTGATTGAACCGATAAAAAATTTAGCGTTACAACAAGGTTATTCTCAATTGGCTGCATCATTAGTGGGATGGCCTCTTTTTTTATTGTTTGCTTTTATTCCTTATGCGGGTTATATGATTTATTGGGGTATAAAAAACGAATCATTTTCTTTGTATGTGACAAAACCAAAGCCGCATTATTATTTATATGCGATATTAATGGGTTTTTTTTGGTATGGTTCTTTGGTCTTGTATTCGCAATCCGCACAGAAGATAGGTGAGCTTGGAGCGATTGTGGGTTGGCCATTATTTATGGTATTGATTATTTTAACATCAAATTTTTGGGGTTGGTTTAAAAAAGAGTGGAAAAATTGCTCATTTTTCGTTATGAGGCAGTTATTAATAGGTATTATTTTATTTTTAGTGGCAGTTGTTTTTCTGGGTACATCAATTGGTTTCAAAGGGTAGGTGATAGATGAGTTATTTATTAGGAATAGAAGCGGGTGGAACGAAATTTTTTATTTCTGTGGGAAATAAAAAAGGTGAGGTTTTAGATCGAGCGCGAATTGATACAACAACACCGGAAGAGACGATGCCAAAAGTGATAGAGGTTATGTATCAATTTAAAAAAAAGTATGAGTTTTCAGCGATTGGTGTTGGTTGCTTTGGGCCGCTAGACCCCAATCCAAATTCATCAACCTATGGATACATAACTAGCACACCAAAATTATATTGGCAAGATTATCCAATTTTAGATACCATTCGTTCGGAGTTTAAACTGCCAATTGCATTTGATACAGATGTCAATGCCGCGTTATTATGTGAATTTTATTGGGGTCAGGGAGTTGGCTTGAGCGATGTGATTTACGTCACAATTGGAACAGGCATTGGTGCAGGTGTGATGACGAATGGTCAATTGGTTCACGGAACGCATCATACTGAAATAGGGCATATGCGTATTCCTCGAAGCAAACGAGAGAAAAATTATGCGGGTTGCTGCCCATTTCACGGTGATTGTCTAGAAGGTTTGGCATCTGGTCCCGCCATTAAAAATCGATGGGGTGTTAAATCCGCGCTGGATTTGAAAGAAGGTCATGAAGGGTGGCTGCTGGAAGAAGAGTATCTGAGTTATATGGTACATAATCTGATTTGTTCGTTTTCGCCAGAAAAAATTATTTTAGGTGGTGGAGTGATGAAGCAGCATCATTTGTTTGAAAAAATCCACAAACAAACATCAGAGTCATTGAATAAATACATTCGACATTGCACGCCAGAAGGATTAGCAGCAATTGTAGTTCCAGCTAGTTTTGGTGATAACACCGGAGCAAAGGGCGCATTGGCATTGGCATTAATGGCTAAAAACTAAAGAGGGTTGAGATGATAATAAATGAAGTTGGAAAAATTTATACACGTCCTTGGGGAACGTATAGAACATTGGAGTTTTCCGAAGGTTATCAAGTTAAAGTAATTACGGTGAGTCCCAGAGGGTGCCTATCATTACAAAAGCATTTTAAGCGTGCTGAACATTGGGTGGTTGTCAAAGGAAGGCCTACACTAACTATTGGTGAAGAAATAAAAGAGTATGAGCCCAATCAGCATGTTTTTATTCCGGTGGAAAAAGTACATCGCATTGAAAATCAAACAAATGAGCCTGTGGAAATTATTGAAGTACAGGTCGGATCCTATTTAGGAGAAGATGATATCGTACGCCTAGAGGATATTTACGATCGTTAACTAGCCTTATTTCAAAATGAAATTTCTCCTAGGATCCTGATTTTTTCTTTGGAACTCTTTCGTTTTTATTATTTTAGATAATCTTGAAGTTGGTTAAGATAAACTTGATCATCCGGTAGCTGCCCATTTTGCTGTGCATCCCAAATGATTTCTGCCATGATACCCATCATGTGATGAGCTGCAGTATGTTCATCGCCTAGTTTCTGGGTGAATATAGGAAATAGTTCACGAATTCCAGATGGACGATTTCCCTTTAATTGTTCATTTAGGCTGATATGTAGGCCGATGTGCAAAAAAGGGTTGTTTTCGGTTGTGAAATTTTTTTCACGGATAGCGATGGGATTTTCAAATAAACGGTGATATTCCGGGTGCATTTCAATGGTGATAGCAATTTGTTCTTCGAGTGCCGTCATTGGTTTTCCTGATTGCGCCTGAGCCCAAGCAGTCAGGATTTGTTCGCGTAGTTCATCTCGTTCTAGTAGGCTCATCACTCAGTTTTCTCTTCATACTCGCATAAGTGAGCGATGGGGCATAAAGGACACTTGGGTTTTCTGGCCGTGCAGATATAACGACCGTGTGAAATTAGCCAATGATGCGCATTTTTTAAAAATGGTTTTGAGATTTTTTGTATTAATTGGTTTTCTACTTCCAGTGGTGTTCTCCCAATGGCTAGTTTGGTTCGATTGCTCACTCGAAATACATGCGTGTCTACGGCTATTGTGTCTTCCCCAAAAGCGGTATTTAAAACCACATTTGCTGTTTTTCTTCCTACACCGGGCAAAGCTTCGAGCTCTGTGCGCGTATGAGGTACAATACCTTTGTGCTTTTCTAGTAGTAATCGGCAGGTTTGTATCACGTTCTGAGCCTTGGTGTTAAATAATCCAATCGTTTGGATATAAGTTTTCAGTTGGGTAACACCCAAGTCTAAAATCGTTTGTGGTGTATTTGCAAGTTGAAATAGTTTATCTGTAGCAAGATTAACGCTCTTGTCTGTCGCTTGTGCAGAAAGCATGACAGCAATTAATAACTCAAACGTACTGGTGTAGTTTAGTTCTGTCGTCGGATTGGGATTGCTTGCTCGTAGCTTTTTGAAGATCGCTTGTCGTTTTACTGAGTTCATATTAATTTTTCTTTTTTTGTACGCGAACAAGCGCTTCCATGATTGCTTTTTTTCGATCTGCCGTGTCTGGTTTTAATTTGGTTCGGTGTTTATCCTCATTTTCATTTTTGAGATGCATGAGGCGTTCTTTTTTTCTTTCATAGCGAACTCTCCATTGAGCAGATTTTTCCGGCGTAATCTGAGTTGCGGGTAAAATTTCAATGCAATTCACAGGGCATGGTGGAATACATAATTCGCAGCCTGTGCAGGCATCGGTAATCACGGTATGCATTTTTTTTCCAGCACCTAAGATAGCATCGGTAGGGCAAGCATCGATGCATTTTGTGCAACCGATGCAAGTAGATTCATCGATCATAACAAGGGTCGGTTCTTTTGTTTTAAAGTTTTGGATGTATGGAGTGATGTCTTGTTCTGTCAACGCTCCTAGCTTTTTAAGTACCGGTATGCCACCAGGTAAACAGCGATTAAGAGGAGCATTTTGATGGAGAATGGCATCAGCATAGGGGCGGCAACCATCGAACTCACACAACCGACATTGCGTTTGAGGTAATAGAGCGTCTATTTCATCAATAGAAGGTTTTTTCATGCGAAGGCTTCCAAATCTTCTGCGGTGATACGAGTGAGTAATGGTTTGAAGGGATTAATCGTGTGATGAAGGAGGGGTTCACAACGGTTGTCAAAGCGTAGCTCGCTAGTATTTAAAAATAACTCGATTTCTTTTGCTGTTTTGGGCAGTACCGGTTGGAGATAAGTGGCTAGCAATTTAAAAAGATTAAGTCCCTGGGTCGCAATTGCCTGTACTTGTAGATTCACCGGTGTTTCTTTAGCAAGTGTCCAAGGTTTATGGTGATCAATATATTGGTTGGCGTTGTCTGCGAGGCGCATAATTTCACGCATGGCTTTGCTATATTGCATGCTTGCATAGTATTGACGGATCTCTTCACCCGCAGCAACCATTTTATCAAAGCCACTAGCATCATGTAATTCTAAGCCTAATTGACCATTAAAATAGGTGTGAATAAAACCAGCGCAACGAGAAGCAATGTTAATAAATTTACCGATTAAATCAGAATTAACGCGCATTCGAAAGTCCTCCAGATTTAAATCAATGTCTTCAGTGGTTGCATTTAATTTCGCTGCAAAATAATAACGCAGATATTCAGGGTTTAAATGATCAAGGTATTTACGTGCAGTGATGAAGGTACCTCGGGATTTTGACATTTTTTCCCCATGGATAGTCAGGTAGCCATGTACATGGATTTGACTAGGGATACGAAAGCCGCTTTGTTTTAAAATAGCAGGCCAAAAAAGTGCGTGAAAATAAATAATGTCTTTGCCGATAAATTGAATCAGTTTGATATCACTATCGCGTCGCCACGTTTCATCAAAACTAAATCCATGACTACGTTTGGAGAGGTTTTCGTGGATAGCGATGTAACCGATTGGTGCATCAAACCAGACATAAAAATATTTGTTGGGTGTGTTTGGTATCTCAAAGCCAAAATAGGGCGCATCGCGAGAAATATCCCAAGCGCGTAAATCATCATCAAACCATTCCTTGAGCTTGTTCGCTGCTGCTTCGGGAACAGCACCGCTATTTAAAAACGTCAATAAAAAGTCGCGGTGTTTATTAAGTTCAAAAAACAAATGCTCAGATTCTTTATGACTCGGTGGTTTATTGGATAGTATGGATAGCGGGTGAATCAAGTCAGTAGGGGAGTAAGAAGCACCGCAGGCTTCGCAGTTGTCGCCATATTGATTGTCTGATCGACAGTTGGGACAGGTTCCTTTTACATAGCGATCCGGAAGAAACATCGCGTGTTCAGCATCGTAGGCTTGAGAGATTGTTTTTCGACTGATATCGCCAGCAGCATCGAGGCGTTTGAAAATGGTATTCGCGCATGCTTGATTTTCTGAGGAATGAGTACTGCCAAAGTGATCGAACTCTACAAGAAAGTCGATCATGTCCTTGGCGTGTTCTTGGTGGATTTTTTCAATTAAGGCTTCTGGTGTGATGCCTTCCTTTTCTGCGCTGAGCATAATAGCCGTCCCATGGGCATCGCTCCCGCAGATAAAGGTTGTTTCATGTCCTAGTAGGCGGTAAAACCGAGCGGCAATATCAGCCTGGGTATACTCAACTAAGTGACCCAGATGAACTGGGCCATTCGCGTAGAGTAAAGCCGCGGTGATACAGATTTTTTGTGATTTCATGGAAAGACTCTTTACCCAATAAACGGCACCAGTCTATACTGCGCTCGTTTACACGTAAAGAGATGCATATGACCGATAAAAAACTGAAATTAAGCCTTGAAGCTATTTTGGCTGATATTCATGATCCTTACTCGGGGAGCAGCTGGCGAGAAATAGATGTTTTGCGAGAGTATCACGAAGATAAAGGAGTTTTAAAGGTTTCTCTGTTATTTGACTTCCCCTTACCAGCAATTGAGCGTCAGGCGGGTGCAGATATTTTACGTGAACGTGTGCTTAGTTTAAGAGCGTTTGAGTCTGTTGAGGTGAGTCATAAAATTAAGATCAGGGCGCATGCGGTGCAGCCTGGAGTTAAAGGGCACCCTCAGATACGCAATGTCATAGCTGTGGGCTCAGGCAAGGGTGGCGTGGGCAAATCCACAACAGCTATCAACCTAGCTCATGCATTAGTGGATTGTGGAGCACGGGTTGGAGTTTTGGATGCGGATATTTATGGCCCAAATGTACCACAGATGTTAGGGGCAACTGAAGGTCCAGGTATCAGCGAAGATAAAAAGTGGATTCCAGTGATTGCACAGCATATTCAAACAAATTCGATTGGTTTTCTGATTGATCCAGAAACACCAGCAGTATGGCGTGGTCCTATGGTCAGTGGTGCATTAATGCAGCTGTTCAATGACACTCTCTGGAGTGATTTGGATTATTTAATTGTGGATTTACCACCAGGGACAGGAGATATCCAGCTTACGATGGCGAAAAAATTACCGATTACGGCTGCTGTGATGGTCACGACACCACAAGAAATCGCATTGCAGGATGTACAAAAAGGTATTCATATGCTGCGTAAAGTAAATATTCCACTGGCGGGATTAGTTGAAAATATGAGTTACTTTAACTGCCCAAGCTGCGGGGAGCTCAGTCATATTTTTTCTACGGACGGAGGTGAAAATTTATCAAAAAAAATGAATCTGCCATTTTTAGGTAGAGTCCCATTACTTCCGCTTATTCGAGAAGCAGCTGATCTAGGCGAGGCTATACATAAAAAAGATGCCGCTATGGCAGCTGTTTATCGAAATATGGCACTGAAAGTTGCGGCTTGGATTAGTCGTCGTCCGCGAGGATATTCGCAGCATTTTGGCTCGGTTGAAGTCGAATAGCCGCGTAGTTGCACTCTTTTTCTGTTTCCGCCACCATAGCGAAGTATAAGTCCAATTTTTGGGAGTCTTATGAGTATTAAGTCTGATCATTGGATTCGGCGCATGTCGGAAAAAGCGGATATGATATCGCCTTTTGAGCCGAATCAAGTGCGTGATGTAGCGGGTCGACGAGTGATCTCTTATGGCACGTCAAGTTATGGATACGATGTTCGCTGCTCCAGGGAGTTCAAGGTGTTTACGAATATCAATTCAGCTATTGTGGACCCTAAAAACTTTGATAAAGCGAGCTTCGTAGATGTTGTGGGTGACTTTTGCATCATTCCTCCGAATTCTTTTGCCTTAGCGGTCACGGTTGAATATTTTAAAATTCCTCGCAATGTACTGACGGTATGTTTAGGAAAATCAACTTATGCGCGTTGTGGTATTATCGTGAATGTCACGCCATTGGAGCCTGAGTGGGAAGGTCATGTGACGCTGGAGTTCTCTAATACCACTACGTTGCCAGCGAAGATTTATGCGAATGAAGGGGTCGCACAAATGTTATTTTATGAATCCGATCAGGTTTGCGAAACTTCGTATAAAGATCGTCAAGGTAAATATCAAGGTCAACGCGGCATTACTTTACCCATTGTTGATGACAAGTCGAACAATTGACAGCTTGTTAAAACCTGTTAATATGGCAAACCGTTGCGGGGTAATTACCCACATCGTGTTGGGGTGTCGCCAAGTGGTAAGGCACGGGGTTTTGATCCCCGCATGCCCAGGTTCGAATCCTGGCACCCCAGCCATGACATGACCTACTGAGAGTAACCGTTCGACGCATTAGGAGCCCATATGGCCCATATGATAGATTCCCCCCGCGTTTGTGTTCTCCATGGCTCTGCTAGTGTCGAGCTAGCTTGTTCCGTCGCTGAGCGCTTGGGCATTCCTGTTTGTAAATCACTAACGGGGCACTTCAGTGATGGCGAGACGCGCATTGAATTGCAAGAAAATATGCGAGGACGCGAAGTCTATATCATTCAATCCACCTGCAAGCCGGTCAATGATAACTTGATGGAGTTGCTATTGATGATTGATGCATGTCGCCGGGCATCTGCCAGTAGCATTACCGTCGTTATTCCGTATTTCGGTTACGCTCGTCAAGATCGACGAGTCCGTTCTTCTCGGGTCCCAATTTCTGCTAAGGTCGTTGCTGAAATGCTAGAGCAAGCGGGTATGGACCGCTTGGTGACCGTTGATTTACACGCTGATCAGATTCAAGGTTTCTTCCGTGTTCCTGTGGATAATGTATATGCAAGCCTAACGCTGTTTGATCAAGATGACCTCAGTAGCCGCGTCACAGATCCCTTGTTTGTTTCCCCCGATGTGGGTGGCGTCGTTCGTGCGCGTGCTATTGCTAAGCGCTTCAACCAATCTGACCTGGCGATTATTGATAAGCGTCGTCCGCACCCTAACTCCGTTGAAGTCATGAACGTGATAGGAGATGTTAAAGGTCGTAATTGTGTGATTGTCGATGATATTGTGGACACTGCAGGTACTTTGTGCCAAGCTGCAAAAATTCTCAAAGACCAGGGTGCTAAATCGGTTTATGGTTATTGTGTACACCCTGTTTTATCGGGCAATGCCATCGAAAATATCCGTAACTCGCCGCTGAATGAACTGGTTGTCAGTGACACCATCACCTTGTCAGAAGAAGCTAAAAAATTATCAAAAATTCGACAATTACCGCTATCGGGAGTTATCTCGCAGACGCTTTCGCGTATTAATCAGAAAGCATCGGTCAGTTCTTTGTTTGTTGATGAAGATTGATTACATAGAACTCAAAAAACCTGAGTCTGATTAGAGTAACGCAGAATTAGTTTGAGTTTTTTGTCTAGGGGGATAAATCGGTTGCGTGTAATGAATCTACTCTCTTACGTAGTTGTAAAATAGCAGGTCTTGACGTACCAAGAATTTTTTTATCCGAAAAGAAAGGGTGGTATTTTCATTCTAATATCAGTAGAATTCCAGGTTTCCGGCGGGCTGTAGGCCATAATCCGGCTATAAAGTAACATAAAAAATGTTCCTGAGTATGAAAGGGGAAGCAAATGAGCAACAATTTTAAACTATCTGCGGAGCTTCGTATAAAAGCGGGCAAAGCAGAAGTTCGACGTCTACGCCGCCAGTCAGGTATGGTGCCTGCCATTCTTTACGGTGCTAAGAGTGAGCCACTCAGTATTCAACTAAAGGAGAATGAAGTACTCAAAGCTTTTTCGATGGATGGAATTCGTTCGCATGTGATTGAGTTAAATCTGGCAGGTAAAATCACTTCAGTGGTGATTAAGGACTCTCGTGCACATCCAACTAAACCTAAAATTATGCACATTGATTTTATGCGCGTTGATTTGAACAAGCCCATTATTATGTCTATACCATTACATTTTGTGGGAGCGGAAGAAGCTCCTGGCGTCAAAGAGGGCGGAATTGTTCTTCACACCATGAATGATTTAGAAATTTCTGGACTTTCGAAGCACTTACCTGATTCTATTCAGGTAGATATCAGTGCGCTTCAAATGGGAGAAGGCCTGCATCTATCAGACATTAAATTGCCAGAAAATATTTCTTTAGTTCATAAAGTGGATGAAGAATATAACCCATCTGTCGTTCATATCACTAAGCCACGCGCTAACGTTGAAAATGACGAAGAAGCGGTGCAAAGTGAAGAAGGTCCAAGCACTGAAGATGACTCAAAAGAAGAAGGTAATGTAGCCGCTGGTGACAATAAAGCGTAGTGAGTAACTTTTTGTGAATTTAGTCAGCATGAAAAAACGTTTCTTTTGGAGATTGGGTTCATCGTATAAATTCGAGAAAAGCGTAGACTGTATAGGAATTCAGGCGCACATGGACTGAATTTTTGGTCTTAGATTGACTAAAAATGCGTGTTTTTGTGGTTACCTAAAGATTCCTGAAGGGATAGTATGCAAGCAAAACCCATCCGTTTAGTGGTTGGCCTGGGTAATCCTGGAGCTGAATACGAAAAAACTCGGCACAATGCCGGTGTTTGGTTTGCTGATAAAATCCTAAACGATTCAGGTGGTTGTTTAAAATCAGAGGCTCTTTTTTTGGGTAGAGTCAGCAAGATCACTATAGATAAAAGTGCGATACATCTTCTGATTCCTGGAACCTACATGAATGATAGTGGCCGATCTGTTTTAGCAGTTGCACAATTTTTTAAGCTATCTCCAGCAGAAATTTTGGTTGTACACGATGATTTAGACCATGATACTGGCAGTGCTAGGCTTAAATTTTCGGGTGGACATGGTGGGCACAATGGGTTGCGAGATATTATTCGAGTTTTTGGTAATGGTGAGTTTGCACGCCTTCGCTTAGGCATTGGCCACCCAGGTGATCGTTTTAAAGTTAGCCCTTTTGTATTGAGTGCTCCATCAAAGGATGACCGAGAAAAAATCGACCATGCTATTGCTTTAGCTTCTGAAGTTATGCCTGACTTAATTGTGGGTGAATGGAATCGAGCGGTTAAAAAATTACACGATCAAATGACCAAGTGAGGATAAAATATGGGCTTTCAATGCGGTATTGTCGGACTGCCAAACGTTGGCAAATCAACTCTTTTTAATGCGCTAACTATGGCGGGCATCGAGGCGGCTAATTATCCCTTCTGTACGATCGAACCGAATAAAGGCACTGTTGAAGTACCAGACCAACGGTTACAAGAATTAGCTCAGATTGTTAAACCGGAGCGTATTGTCCCTGCTTGCGTTACCTTTGTCGATATCGCCGGATTGGTTGAAGGAGCTGCCAGGGGGGAGGGTTTAGGCAATAAATTTTTAGCACACATTCGAGAAACTCAAGCCATTGCTCACGTAGTCCGCTGCTTTGATAGTGATGATGTCACTCACGTGGCTAATAAAGTAGATCCATTGGCTGATATTTCGGTAATAGATACAGAGTTGGCTTTAGCAGATCTAGAGGTGGTGAGTAAAGCCTTACTTAAGCGCAAGAAAGAAGCGCGTTCAGGACAAAAAGAAGCTTTGGCGTCGATTGCGCTGTTAGAGCGTGTTTTTGCTTATTTAAATGAAGCCACCCCGCTGCGATCACTGGATTTTAGTGAAGCCGATTTAGAAATTTTAAATCCTATGCAGCTCATTACGTTAAAACCATTGATGTATATTGCAAATATTAGTGAAGATATGAGGGATTCTGAAGCGCATTTAGCAGCGTTGAAATCGCATGCAGAAAAGGAGGGTACCTGTGTGGTGCCAGTGGTTGCATCATTGGAGTCGGAAATTGCTGAACTAACAGCAGAAGAGCAAAAAGAGTTCCTCATGAGCATTGATATGCTAGAGCCAGGTTTGAATCGAGTTATTCGAACAGGTTACGAATTGCTAGGCCTCAAGACATATTTTACGGCGGGTGTCAAAGAAGTTCGAGCTTGGACTTTTCTAAAAGGGGCAACAGCACCACAAGCGGCTGGCGTTATCCATAGCGATTTTGAGCGTGGATTTATCCGTGCTGAAGTGATTAGTTACGGCGATTATATCGCTTGCAAAGGCGAGCAAGGTGCCAAAGATTCTGGAAAATGGCGACAAGAGGGTAAGGACTATCGCGTAATAGATGGCGATATTATTTTGTTTCGATTCAACGTCTAAGCGTAGTTTCGGACTTGACAAACCCCTAGAATGCAGCGAAAATTCGCAGTTCTGGATGGCTATGTAGCTCAGTTGGTTAGAGCACGGCATTCATAATGCCGGAGTCGGTGGTTCGAGCCCACCCATAGCCACCATTCATCGCCATTTCCGGTGAGTATAAACTGGTTAATACTAGGCTAAAAAATCACTTCATGTATTTGTATCTATTGCGTGCTCTCTCTTCAGTTTATTTTAAAACGGAATGAGCTCTAACAGCTGATTAGATTTTTTGAAAATAACGCAATGATTAGGAACCCAGCTGGTTCCTTATTTTAGGTTTTTCCAATTTAAAGTCGCCACGTGATCAAGTTATCAAAGACTTCGAAAGCATCGCTTATTTTTTGTCAAAAATTTGACACTCAAAAAATTTTAAATAAAACAGGGTTGTTTTTTTTGCCCAAAGTAATTCTTTTGAGTATCTGATTTATTCCTTAACAGATGTATAACACTTAGTGACACCATGAAATATTTGAAAAACTTGATCACGATTTTAATTCTAGAGCCCCTGGTGTCATAAGTAAAATAATACCATTTATTTTCAATAGGTTACAAAATAACATCCACAGCTTCACCCCCCGGATATCAACAGCTTTATCCACAGCTTTCTGTACAAAAATAATCATTAGCTTTAAATTTGGTCATAAATAACGGATGCATCTCTTAACTCAATGTAGGATATTAGCTTGTTTTAATAAAGAAATTTATGAAACTTTAATACTTATAGTGTACCATTTTTATTTCTGTGCTACAGTCTACTCATTAGATGCTTTCAACGAAAAACGGAGTCTCAGTTGGAAACAAAATTAGGACGGCTATTTCAAATGGAAGACGAGGTTCGTGATAATGAAACGGATCTAGCCGGTGTCGTGAATCATGCGCACTATTTAAACTACATGGCTAATGCTCGTCATAAACACTTGCGTCTACTTGGATTAGATTTTCAAGAAATGTTGGCCAAAGGCTATATGCTGGTTGCCACAAAAATTGAAATTCGTTATAAGTTGCCGCTTTTTGTTGGTGAACAGTACCGAGTTATTTCAAAGTTTAAATCGCTGCGTTCTAAAGTTTTTGATTTTGAGCATACGGTTTTACGCATACCAGGCGATCAAGTTGTGGCAAGAGCAACTGTACAAGCAGCTTGCGTTGATTGTGAGTCAAATAAAGTGAAGTTGCCCGATGAGTTGATTCAGCAGTTTGAGGAAGTTTAACTGCATAAGGAGTCAGCTAATGGCCAAAATACGTTCTACTATACTTGGTTGGTGTTTAGTAGTGATCATGATGGTTATGATGGCAATTTTAATTTATCCCTCCGTGTTTCAATTCACTCGTTCACAGGCATACGAAGAAAGTAGCCAAGTTATTGGTCGCTATCAGGCTGCCATTACACGTTGCATTCAAAGAAATGAAAATCAATTGGAGCGTTGCAATGCCGGACAGGAGGGTATTCCCGATTCGTACACCAGTTGGTTTCATCGTATCAAATCTATTCATGTATACCAAGGAGTGATACAGGTGCGTATTCATTTAAACCTGGGCGAGCCTGTCTTTGTCTATTACATTCCACACCAAATTCGCCTATTTGGGTTTTCATCGATAACCCATTCGAACATCGCTATTAATTGGCAGCATATTGAAACGCGTGATTGTGCATTAGATAAAAAAAATGACAGCTGTAAAAATTTCAGCAGGCATTAAAGTCTTCTAGTTGCTAAAGCGCTCAGTCAATATGAAGGTGTGATTCTCTATCCTTCCTTCCAGAAGTTTATTGTTTTATATGCGAATGAGCCTCTAAAAATTGGCCTATAACCGAAACAAAGGACTTGTTTTGTTAAGGATTCAGCCGATTCACAATCGGCACTACCATTGCAAGTTGTTGCAACTAGGTATAGTCTTTCCTGGGAAAGTTTATCGCTTACTTTAAAATAAGGAAAATAAGATATGTTTCGTGAAATGGATACGCGCATAGCAATAAGAGAACCTGATTTAGAAGAAGCTGGTCGTCAGCAGCTTTTGCAGATTGCGGCTAACCGAGCTGATAGAGAAGCTATATCTGGTATAGAAACCTATAATTTAAATACTTATATGCAAGCTTTGAATAACGGTTTAAATGGCCTTCTTGAAGCGCAAAACTTAATAAATCAAAGAATAAGGATTAGGGATGACAATGCTTTCAGGGCTCGTCATTCAATAGTTGCTGGTGGTGGTTTTGGATTCGCAGGGCTTTTAATTGGAGGTCCAATTGGTGCTGGTGCTGGTCTTGCATTTGTGGCAATGGCTGCAACTCTTGAACATAATCGTGACATGTCTGCTAATCAGATTTTGAGAGATCAACTAGCCATAACTGAAAGACTAATCCAATCCCAACGTCAATTATTAGGCATCTTTAGAGAGGAATTAGACAGACGTAATAGATCTTATGTAGAAAGAATCTGTTGCTCACTGGGTGCAAAATCTCTATGTGCATTATTCATGATAGTCATACTCATACTATCGTATCTTTATAAGCAATGTGCTAGTGATGATACATGCAGTTCTCATCTACCGAGACTTGGAAGATAAAATTTTTACTCCCTAAAATTATTATTAATTCCCCTAATAGGTGTCTAATCAATGGCAGCCCCTACACTACTCTATAGAATGCCATCGGTGAGAATTCATATTTTTCTAGTGTATGGAGTAACAAGAATTATAATCTTTTTTCATAGATTAATTTAGCATTATTATCCGAATAGAAATCAGCTAACGTGGCCACTAGTTGATAACCTTGTTTGAGATAGAATTGTTGAGTGTTGATATATTCTAGGCTGCCTGATGTTTCGATATATATAAATTTTCCCCCTAATGATTTTACGCAGGTTTCAGTTTTTTCAAGAATTTGACGCCCAATGCCATTGTTTTGATTAATTTTATTGACGGCTATCCAGTATAAATCATAACGTTTATCAGTCAGCGGAATTTCACCAAAACAGCTGTATGCTAAAAGCGTTTCATCTTTATCGCGCGCTAATATGAAGTGATAACTGGTATCTTTGCCGGATAACTTATCTTCAACTAATTCGATAGCAATCGCTAGTTCAATAGAAGTAAAAACGCCTGTTCCAGATAACAAGGATTTTATTTTGGGGATATCATCTCTGCATAAAGGTTTATTCCAATTCATTTTTTTTTAACCTCACAATTATCTAGTATTTTTTCAATAGTGGATTCAATCGATAATCCACTGGCAATGGCTGAGGCCATAAATCCTGCATCTTCACTCAAGCAGGGATTAGAGTTTATTTCTAATATCCAAGGGTTATCTTGTTTGTCAACACGAAAATCAATTCGAGCATAACCATTCAGTTCAAAAATATTCCAGCATAGCAAAGCCATAGTATGTAATTGATTTTGTAGTGAAGCATCGTCTGAATGGCTTAGTGTTTTTCGAGGGGTGTGGTGATACCCAAAGCTATTGGGATTCCATTTGGCATCATAGTCTACAATTTTCGGTAGATCTTCAGGGAAATCATCAAACAAAATTTCATTCATGGGTAGTACTTCAGGTTCTAGCCTTGAGCCAATAAGAGCGACATTAAACTCGCGCCCATCGATAAATTCTTCAGCAAACCATTCACCGGAATATTTTTTTTTCTTTTCTTTTATCAGTTTTTTAGCGTGACTTATGCCTGTAACGATGGAGCGAGCATCAATCCCAAGCGATGCGTGTTCATCACTGGATTTGACAATATAAGTGACTGAACAGGTATCCGTTGGATTTGAAGCAAGGGTAATGAAATCAGGTGTAGCAAGGGAAGCTTTTTTTAATAGTTGTTTGCTGTTTAATTTGCTAGCAGATAAGCGCATGGCCTTTGAGCTGGAGCCTGTGAAAGCCATATTAAGTGATTCTAGGTATTTAGGGATATAGAAACTATGGCTGACCGAGCCTCTGAATTCTTCAACGCAATTAAATATTCGATCGGGTTTGAATTGAATAATGGATTCTTTAATGATTCCAAGATCATCTTCAATTCCTTGTACTTTCGATGGATAACCTAATTGATAGAGTGTTTTTTCAATCTCTTTGGCTTGATTGAGTGTATCAAGATCATCCGGTCTATTGGTTTTGGGTTGATTATAGAGTACTAGAACACGCACAAAGCTTTTCCTGAAGGTGAGGATATCTTGCAATCGACTGCTTAAGAATGGAGCCAATCAATTGTGCGTGAGTTATTCCCAGTTGAGAAGCGAGAATAGGTAAATCTGAGTGTGTTGGATGTAAGCCAGCTAAAGGATTCACTTCTAGAAAATAGGGTTTTCCGTTTAAATCACAGCGAATATCAATTCGCCCTGCATCACGGCAGCCTAGAACTTTCCAGCAATCTTTTGCAAGTTGTGCAGCATTTTGTGAGACCTTGTCAGTGACGAGCTTATAGCTAACCAGATCTTCACAATGCTCTTTATTATGGTAGGTGTGACCGACGGGCTCCGCATTATTTTTTAGGAGGACCTCTAGGGTACCAAGCACCTCAGTTTTGTCGCCTTGGCCTAATAACCCAACTGTAAATTCACGACCAGGTAAAAAAGTTTCGATCAGCACAGGCTGTTTGAAATCGCGTAATAATTGATTAGCGTATTGCCTAAGGCTATTTTGATTTAAGATGAGTGATTCATTCGTAATACCTTTTCCCGCACCTTCTGCAACGGGTTTCATGAATAATGGAAACGGTAAGGAGATGCAGTCAAGTTCAGAAATCGATCGAATTAAGCGAAATGGTGCTGTCGCTAAGTCAAAGTTACGGACTTGTTGCTTGGCTAATGCTTTATTATGACAGATGGCCAACACGTCAGGAGATGAAAAACTGAAGGGAATTTGATAGCCTTCCAGTAATGCAGGGACTTGTGATTCGCGTGAGATGCCATAGATGCCCTCAGCGATGTTAAAAACGAGGTCAAAGCGTTTTCCTGCAGCTAAACTCTCCACTAAATGATGCAAATTTCCGATGCGTTCTACCTGATGTCCTAGATTAATGAGCGCTTGTTCAATCGCGAAAATGGTTTCTTCGCTGTCGAACTCTGCTGTTTCCTCTTCCGACATTCCCATTTTTAAATAATCAGTACGCAAATCGTAGACAAAACCAATGTGTAGCATTAACTGTTTTCCTTCAAATACAGGCCATTTTTCGGCGTTAGTTGGAACTGATTATGGTTTAAAAAATCTTGACTCTTACCGGTATTGCCGTTTGGATCGGGATAGCGATAAATGCCGCCTTCAAAATTGGTCAGCAATAAATCATCACCCTCTCGTCCAACGACATAATCGGGTAGCAGTGGAATTTTTCCGCCACCGCCAGGGGCATCAACAACAAACTGTGGTACAGCATAGCCAGTCGTGTGTCCCCGCAGTTGTCGAATGATTTCTAGGCCGCTTTCCACGGAAGTGCGAAAATGCGCTGAGCCAGATACAGGGTCACATTGATACAGATAATAGGGTTTAACACGCAATTTCAAAAGACCATGCATTAATGGTTTCATGGTTTCAATATTGTCATTAATTCCTTTTAACAAAACAGTTTGGCTACCCATAGGAATACCGGCATCTGCCAAGCGGTTGCAGGCTTCTTCAGTCTCCGGTGTTAATTCATCAGGATGAGTAAAGTGAATGCTGAACCATAAAGGATGATATTTCTTTAGTATGCGACATAAATCTTTCGTGATTCGTTGTGGCATCACGACTGGAATTTTTGTGCCGATACGTAAAAATTCTAAATGTTTAATAGAGCGCAATCGTTTCAATAGCCACTCAAGTTTGTCATCACCGATACTGAGGGGATCGCCGCCGGATAATAAGCAATCACGGATGTTCGGATTCGCTTCGATATATTGTGCTGCCTTTTCCCAATAGCTCACTTTAAAACTATACTCTCCGTTGGTTTCACCGACTGCGCGTGATCGTGTGCAGTAACGACAATAAGTAGAGCAAAAACCTGTTGTTAAAAATAGAACCCGATCAGGATAACGATGAACCAATCCAGGTATTGCCATATCATGGTCTTCACCCAGTGGATCAGGGTCTTCGCCTATGGTTTGAACAAATTCATTGCCAACGGGCAGGTGAGTTTTTCGCAAAGGTTGATTGGGGTCAATAGGATCTAGCAAGGATAAATAATAGGGTGTAATAGCCATGGGCAAGTTTTGGGTTCGAAGCTCTATCGTATCATACTCATCTTGAGTTAATTGGATTATACGTTCAATCTCTTTTGTAGATCGAATACGGTTACGTACTTGCCATTTCCAATCATTCCAGTCATGGATAGGCGTGTTGGGGTAAAATTCATTGAGAAAGGCTTTTGAGCGTTGACTGACAGGAAAATTATTTTTTTTTGACGGGGTGCTGGTGGTGGAACGGCGACTAATAAATTGAACGGGGTACTCTATCACTGTTGTTTGGTTAGTGGGGAGGGGTTCTGGTGAACACCCGGATGGAGGTTCTGGATCTAAAGCGATTTCAGTCTTCATTTTGTGTTTTTTATTCTCCTGGAATAACTATTAAATTATATACGTTAAACGTAATATCATTGTCAACTCGTTGTTGATTCGCTAGAAAAAATTCTATGTGGATCGTTAAAATGCCTATTGTGGGTTAATTGCGCAGGGAAAACTCACATGTTGTCAAGAAGCCCCCATTTCTGCTACGTTAGCGACATGAAATTAACTGATCTATCGGCGCACTTAGGCTCGAAAGCTTGTTTGGCACTCGCCTGGTTGGAAACCTCAGCGTCATTGACAGAGTTGATGTTTCAATTAGCCCCAAAAAACCAACTGACGCATTGCTTGGATAGGTTAGGTTTTATAACAGTAACACCGTTAGAAAAAATTATTTGGTCCGGATTTGTGTTGGGTGAGCTCGTTTGGCAGCGAGTTATTTCTTTCTGGGTGTCTGATAGTTGCTGGTTGCGAGCAACTGTCTTAATTCCCCAGTCCGCCTTAAAAACAGCAGCAGGTATTTCTCTGCAGTATTGCGGGGCTCAGTCTCTCGGGGGGGTGCTTTTTACGGATCCAGGATTGTCTCGACACGCATTGGGCTATGAGCTAAAGGAGCGGGAGCTGATTCGACATAGTCTTTATACCTTTTATTCAGAGCCATTGGTGATTTCTGAATGTTTCTCACCCGTTTTATGGGAGAAAAAATTGCCATGATTAGCTTTAAAAGTTATTGGCGCTTGATGCGCTTTGATCGGCCTATTGGTATTTATTTATTGCTCTGGCCAACACTTTGGGGGCTTTGGATTGCAGGGTTTGGTCGCCCAAACTGGGCTGTAGTCACTGTTTTTGTGGTGGGTACGGTAATTATGCGTGCAGCGGGTTGTGTGGCGAATGACTGGTGCGATAGAGGATTCGATGGCCATGTCGAGCGCACTAAAAACAGACCTATGCCACGTAAAGAGCTAACCTCCGCTCAAGCGTTGTGGTGTCTTTTTATTCTTATTTGTATAGCAGCTGCTTTAGCGGTTAGCTTTTTAAATTTAGGTACGATTGTACTGGCGATTGTTGGGTTGCTATTAGCTTTACTCTATCCTTTTACAAAGCGATTTTTTGCTTATCCACAAATCATCTTGAGCCTTGCTTTTGCTTGGGGTATTCCGATGGCGTTTTGGCAGTTGCAGCAGCGATTACCGCTGGTGGCTTGGGTATTATTTGTGATTACCGGATTATGGATTTTTATGTATGATACGCAGTATGCACTTATGGATCTCAAGGAGGATAGTCAGTTGGGTATTCATTCATCGGCGTTATCTTTAGGGCGACACATACAGGTGGTGATTCGAGTTTTACAACTGATCGTTTCATTAGGTTTTTTGGTGTTAGGTATTGGGTTGCACTGGAGTTATTTTTATTTTGTCGCCTGCTTTTTTTCAGCCTGTGTTTTCATTTACCAGGATCGATGTTTGCTCAAAAAAAATCGAACAGCTAGTTTTGCTGCTTTTTTGTCTAATCATTGGGTAGGGTTCCTGATTTTTATAGGTATCTTTATCAGTAGTTCGCGTTGAGGAAAAAAATGAAGCCAATACCGATTGATGTGGAGTTTGGCAGAAAAACTAGTTGCGAAAATACACGATTTATTTGCAAATTTTTTGCTCGGGGGCTAAGCTGATGAGTGCACTGCTCAGTGCATACTAGCTGAGGACTTGCTTCTATGAAGAAAATGAAATTACAGTTATTTGCCTGCGGTGTGGTAAGCCTATTCGTTGTTAGTTACGCAGAGGCAATCGATTTGGCAGGGGTCTATAACCAAGCGTTGACCAGTGATCCTACCTATCATGTAGCAGAAGCAACGTGGTTATCTGCTCGGCAAAACCTACCATTGGCTATGGTAGGGACGGGAGCTCCTGGTACAGGGCTTTTCCCAAATTTAACTGCCGGTGGTTTGTTGAGTAAGAACTATCAAAAAAGTTCATTGGCGGGTGCTAATAACCAAAGTTATAACGATCAAGAATATACGTTGACGTTGACACAGCCTATTTTTAACTTGGCAACATGGAGTAGTATTCGTCAAGCTGGCTTTGGTGTGAAAAGTGCTTATGCAACGTACATAGCTGCAGGGCAGGATTTAATTAACCGAGTAGCTCAAGCTTACTTTGAGGTTTTGCGAGCGAACGAAACGTTGCAATACACCATTAAAGAAAAAGAAGCGGATAAATGGGAGCTACTGACGGATTTAGAAAAATATAAAGTCGGGTTAACAGCAATAACTGGCGTATACAACTCTCAAGCTAGCTATGATCAACAAATTTCGGGTGAAATCAATAACCGGACGTTATTGCGAGATCAGGCAGAAAATTTACGTGTCATCACGGGCAAGTTGTATACAACATTCAAACAGCTTCCTGCCATATTGCCAGTGGTTGTCCCTGAACCTGCCAACATGGCGCAGTGGGTAGCTATTGCTGCGAAGCAAAGTTATGCGATAAAAAGCGCGCAGATGACCTTATTGCAAGATAAGCAAGCTATCTTGACGAATTTAACAGGTGTCGCGCCTACCCTCAATGCAGTGGGTAATTATAATTACGATCATTACTCGCAGAGTTTTTCGACTTCATCGGGGGGCGCTAGGATAACGAATAAGACAGGGTATGTCGGTCTTGCTCTAGATTTTCCATTGGTTCGAGGTGGTTTCACTTGGGTGACTAATAAGCAAGCGCGTGCGAATTATTTGCAAGCATCCGATAATTTAGAGTTAATATATGCGAATACGATAAATAGTACGCGACAGTCGTATTTGAGTATTGTTTCAGGTATCGCACAAATAGATGCAGATCAACAAACGATTATTGCGAATGAGAAAAATTTAGAGGCGACACGTGCAGCCTATGCGGTAGGTACTCGAACGATGGTTGATGTATTAACAGCAATTGCTCAGCTGTATGATGCAAAAAAAGAGTGGGCTAGTGCACGTTATGATTATGTGGAAGCACTTTTTCAATTGAAATACAATGCGGGGACTTTAGGGCCAAAGGATTTGGAAACGGTGAATAGTTGGTTAACCTATGAACTGGCTATGCAGTACACGCAAGCAGACTATAAAAAGGATCCGTATTATAATGCAGCACGTATTCAAACAATGAAAAAACCAACGGAAGAGTCTAGATCCAACGCACAACGCACAAAGCAGACTGATCAGGCAAGAAAAATCGCTCAGCCGAAACAGCCTGCCTTACCCGCTCCAGCTATAACGACTAATCAGTCAGCGCAGGTTGTTGTTTCAAAGGCCATTGAATTGCCAACGCCGAGTGATTTGCGCTGAAGTATACTCACCACCAACCAAATTAGATTTGGGATTGGTTTAATGAGAGAAGCGCCAGGGCTTTGTGCTGCAATATAAAGCTACCGACAGTGCAACACCGACGAGCATGATGAGGCTTAATTCGCCGGTTGTTATTGGTAAAGCCAATCCCACGACCACACTAGCGAAAAGAGCGGCTACTGTATTAATAGCCGAGAACATCGCGACGCGTGCGCCCATGGATTCATCTGAGGCTTCAATGGTTAAACGATTGAGTATGGGAAAGGAAATCCCTAAGCAAACAGCAATAGCAA
>JBIKMG010000028.1:0-22779 GCA_044359385.1 Coxiellaceae bacterium | reverse complement strand
GCTGCCGTAACACCCCTCCAGGAACGAACTTACTGGCAAGTGCTACAGGATCTGCTCCTTGGTATAGCAAATGCTGGAGTCGTGCTGACTAATTGGACGGGTCTGCTGCAAAGACTGGGATTTTATCCATGGGAACCGAGGCAAACATGGGCTGAAGTCATTGCACAAGGCAATGCAAAACGTGTTTTCGATCATATCCAAGAGGCTGCTAAAGAGGATCGAGGCAATGGTCAAACCATGGAAGTGTTCTTGCAAGAAGTTTTGTATAATTTTCCTGCGCTTTTTACGGCAGAAAAAGACGGCAACCTAACTTCAGAGCAAACTGAAACGCTAAAAAATTTGTGGAAATTAGTCACGGAGGCCTTGGATACAGAGCCATTCCCATTGCTCTATACATTATTCGATAGGCTTAAGAAATCAAAAGGACAAACTTGGTATGAAACGGATAATATCTTTCGTGTATTAACAAGCCAATATCCGGGTATGTTTTTAGATCTCGTTTTACTGGCCGCAAAAAATGCGAACTCGCTTACTCCTGTGGGGAAGGGCTTTTTTAAAGATCTGCTTTCTTATATTTGGAAAACAGGAGACGATAGGCGCTTAACCATCATTGCTACTTATCTCATAGACTTTATGCAAAAAGAACCAGCGTCTGGTCCGGTTGATAGTTTAGCCTTGGTGGTTCCAGAGTTAGAGTCATCGCAAGCATCGGATCAAGGTGGTGGTGGCGGTGCTGCGGCGGAGCCAGAAAAGTCAGCGCCCCTTTGCACGGATGAAGAAAGAACCCTCGCCGTTTTATCTCTGCTTTGTCAAATTCCGCATCCTAATATTCTTCGTTTGGTATTGTCAAAAGCAGAAGCGTTGATCCAGTATCGTCACCCCAATTCGTCTGCTCAGATGATAACAGAGTTTAAACTCAATATCCTATCGTTTAGTGTTTTCGAGCTAGCCAGTATTGTGGAACCTTTTATCGAGGTAGCCAATAGGTGGTATCAGAAAAATCCTGCGCAAGAAGTGACAAGAGCGGATGCTACGAAAGCAGCGACAGCGGCTTGGACTGCGTATCTAGGTCGTATGAGATTGAAGCTTGCAGACGAAGGGATAACCGGTTTGGATGAAAGCAAAGTTAAAAAATTAGCAATTCGCAGTTTATTGAATCAGTTTAGCTATTCGGATGATCCTTTGCTACATCACTCAACAGTTCGTATGCTGACAGAGATGAGTGTCTGTCTTGATCCCCTCGCGCTGATAAATCTTGTGTCTTCGGTACAAGGACTGATTCGCGGTGGATTGGCTGTTAAAAAGGTATTCGATATTAAGGCAACTGTTAAACTGCTGATGGGTGATCTTCCTGAAGCTGAAAAGCAACAAAGAAAAGCGGGGGCGAAACTATTCGATAAAGGACATGGTGTCCAGCGTGTTTTGTCGGATCCGAATAGCTGGGGAGCGATCATTCGGCAACAAGTTTCGGGTTTTATCGAAGGAGCAACAGCAGTTGCTTCGATTCCGATCGAAGCAGCGAAATTGGGTACGAGTGCTTATGCACTGGTAAAAAGTCTTGATATAGCACCCACCCGAGACGCTTTGTCTTCCTATCTTGAACTGTCTGCAGCGATAACACCGGGCTACGATATCGCTACGTTGCAAACAATGTTGAGCGTTATGGAGAGTGATGCGTTTAGAACAATCTTTGATAACGTTGGCACCTATGCAATGCAGGTAGCTATAGAGGGATTGGTCAAAAAAGCAGCATCCGTTGCTCAGGATTGCGTAATCAATCGGGTTGTAGGTAATGTATTCGCATCGGCTTTCTCGATCGCAATGGCGCCGGTAGCGTTAGCCATGCTACCTGTGATTGGTCCAGTCGCTGCTGCAGCTATGGTCCCTCTGTTACTAGGTGCAGCACAAAGAACATCTGCTTGGACGGATGCTGTTGCATCGGATCAAAAAACGCTACGCGATCTTGTAAAAACAGAATCCTCGTTTAGTCTTTCAGACACTTGGAATCCAACAATAAAGGGTTGGGTGCAATCTTTTAGAGAAGCGGGTGTTTTCTGTATAAGGGATCTTTCGGACCAATCAGTCCAGGCTGCTCAAGCGATTCAACAATATTATCGATCGGGTTTGTCTGTTGTCGGGTCAGGAGGGTTTCCCTGTTTAGCGGGGGTAGTCGACACGGGGTGTTTGGTTCAACGTGGAGAGCCACGAGCTGAAGAAAGCCAACTCGCGCCGCGCCTCGCGGCAGCACAGGCTCTTCAAGGTAGTTTCAGTCCAAATCGGGTATTGAGTGCTCTGAAACAGGCACGAATAAAACAGCTGAAAGACAGAAAAGAGAGGCTGGCGTTTTTACTTCAAGGCGTAGAGGAAGATTCAAGCCTAGCGAATAACAACACGCCGTCAGGCTTGAAAGAGAATCTTAAAGAACGAGCACTAGAGTTAGCTCAAACAATAAAGATATTTGACTCGCGAAAGGGCGCTATCCGAAAATACGCGACATGTGGAGATCTGGAGACTGTTGCAATGCTGATACGCGTATTAGCCACACAAAAAAATAACAAGGTACCCAGTTTTACTTGGACAGAGGTTCTCTCTTTGTTTGTGCAGGGATATCAAGGAGTAATGGATCAAACGCCGGAGAGAAAAAATCTTTATAGAAAATTCATGCAATCCGCATTCCTGCTGGCTGTGATCGATTATGCGATCGACAGGCGATCAAAGGCCTCATCAGATAGCGGCGGCCCAGGCGATCACCAATTGCATCAGGATAAGGCACACTATATGAAAGCTACTCTGCCAGATAGAATACGATTGTTCAACCGGACGTTTCGCAGTCTAGAGGCAGTGCAAGGAATAGAAGGTATGTTGGAAGAAAACGGTATCTTGGTTTTGCCGATTTCGAACTCGGCTTCTTCTCTTGCTCTTGCTGGTGGTGGCGGCGGTGGTCGGTGAGTCAGCGGGTTTCTTGGCGCCAATCAGCGGCGCCAGAGATTGTTTGCGCAGTTGTCATATTCTGTTAACAACTAGACGCTAAAATTTAATGAATAAAGTAATTAGATAGAGAAAAGATGCCACGAAACGAAAATACAGGCAGGGATAGCAAAAAAGAAAAAGAAGAAGAAGAAAAAGAAGATTCACCCGAGCATCAAGAACCGCTCGTGTTAGCGGTCCCCATCTTTCCACCAAAGCAGGATGGAGGGCTGAGCGACGACGACGCAGAATCGATGAGAAAAAAGATCCTGCGTGAAAAGTTGTGGGACTTGTATGGCAAGCTGTTTCGAATTAAAAAAATCGTGGCGTATATCCTAGATAGCTTCCCAGAGGAGCTCGTTATCGGACATGCGATATCCTGGCTTCTATCGGTGGCATGTGATGCTATGCGGCTTGCGATTCAGTTGATATACAAGTCTCGGTATGGAGATAACCCAACGCAACAGATAACGCATTATATCGGTGGCCCGAAGGCTATTCGTTTTCGAACAGGAAAATTGATTCTCTCGACACTGCGGCTGATTGCACACGTACTCTACAGTACGCTTGGTTATGCGTTTCCTATTGTTCAACCTATTTTAAAAGTGGCTTTAATCGTGTTTCGATCCCTGTCCGCTCTTTGGAATATAACAGATGATACCAGCAAATTTGTCTACCGTATCCGAGATGAGCTTACGCGAATGGGTGAAAAGTTTACGCCGGCTAGATTGTTTAAGGGCCCGCTCACGAGCAAAGATAAACGAGAGATTGGTTTTTATTCGGGAAAAATCGTGTTTTTTTTAGTGAGTCTTGCAGCGATTGCATTATCTGCCTGTCTGGGACCGGCAGCTCCTCTTGCTTTAGGGGTTTTGGCCGCTGTGCTCACCATCTCTGGAATGGTGGGTTATACAACTTGCTCTATTGTTCAAGCAGGGGTGAATGTAGCCGTGGAAATAAAAGATCAAACAGCCGCAGTTGCTTCCAAAACGTCGGCATAATCTATTCTTTCTGGATTGCTTCGCTGTGCTCGCCATGATGTTTCTTTTTTTCATGATGGCGAGAAGGGCTATAAGCCCGACAAAAGCCATCCGCATTAAAATAAAGTGGGCTAAAAATCGTGCCATTTTGGATGGTGTCATCTTCGTGTGGTTATGCCAGAGTTTTACTTAAGGCCAGTCAGAGCTAGTCATAGCAGCGGGCAGTGTGCTTTGTTATAATTCTTCCCGTACTCACTGATTAGGCAAAAAATGGATAGCAAGGACTCAGAAAGCACCGATTTTGGTTATGACCGCGTTAGTCCAGAAGAGAAAACAGAGCGCGTGGGCAATGTGTTTACATCCGTCGCAGGCAAATACGACATAATGAATGATTTGATGTCCTTTGGTTTGCATCGTTTGTGGAAGCGCTATGCTGTCGAAGCATTGGCACTTCGGAAGGGGCAGCAGGTTTTGGATTTAGCAGCAGGGACCGGTGATTTAACGAGGCTCGTTTACCCGAAGGTGGGGAAATCTGGGCGCGTGATTTTAGTAGATATCAATGAAGCGATGCTAAAGCGTGGTCAAGAGCGCTTACTCGATTGTGGGTTATTTAAAGGCTTAGCGTTTGTTGTCGCTTCTGCAGAAGCGTTGCCTTTTCCGGATAATCATTTTGATCGTATTATGATGAGCTTCGGCTTGCGAAATGTCACCGATAAAGATAAAGCGCTTGCACAGATGTACCGTGTGTTACGTCCAGGTGGTAAGGCGATTGTATTGGAATTTTCACAAACGGATAACCCGATTCTTTCTAAGCTTTATGACGTGTATTCATTTCAAGTATTACCCAGAGTAGGCAAGCTGGTGGCGAAAGATGCGGAAAGTTATCGTTATTTGGCTGAGTCTATTCGCATGCATCCAGATCAAGAAAGTTTGAAGGCGATGATGGTTGTTGCTGGATTTGAGGATGTGAGTTATCAAAATATGGCATCGGGCATCGTGGCCCTTCATCAAGGATACAAATACGAATGAAAAATTTTGCCTATCAATCACTGGAAAAAATAATGAACCAAGCGCTCTCCTTAGATCCTGAAGGCAAAGCGCAAATGGCAGATTTGGCAGGCCATACCGTTGTATTACATATCACAGATTGGAAATTAAAGCTGATCCTAGTGCTGACAACGGAGGGGGTTCGTGTTTGCCAAGAGGAACCCGAAAAAATAGATGCGCTTTTATCGGGATCTTTTCTGGCGATTGTTCAGACGGCATGCTCAGGTGGAGATCCTAACACCATGCGAAAAACAGGTCTACGTATCGAAGGAGATATTCAGTTAGCTGAAAAATTAAAGCATATTTTGTCTGGTTTGGATATCGATTGGGAAGCGCCGTTATCTCGATTTTTAGGTCCTACTGTTGCTGGTGGATTGGGGCTCGGAATACGGCGTGCTTCATCGGCGATTAAAAACCTATTTCAGTCCAGTGTGAATCAGGTATCTACCTATTTAAAAACAGATTCAGGTTGTCTTGCGACGCAAGCGGAAATAACACAGTTTAATCGGGGAGTATCCCTATTACGCCATGATGTCGATCGCTTAGAGGCACGTGTGAATCAATTAGAGGGAGATCGATCATGATTGGTCTTTGGGATCTTATTCGGCTTATCAAAATTAATCGCACGTTGTTGCGTTTTGGCTTAAATCGATCGGTCATCCATAAAGATGCAAAATCCTTGCGTTTTGTCAGTTATTTCAATCCTTGGAGTTTTAGTTCAGCACCCAGCGAACGTGGCGAGTCGTTGTGTTTAATGCTAGAAAAACTAGGTCCAGTTTTTGTTAAATTCGGTCAAATGCTCTCTACAAGACGCGATCTTTTACCGGAAGATATTGCAGATGCCTTGGCGAAATTGCAGGATTCTGTCACTCCCTTTTCAGGCAAAGAAGCATTGGCTATCGTTGTTCGAGAGCTTCGTAAGCCATTAGCTGAGATTTTTTCTGAGATTCATGAAACGCCCATTGCAGCAGCTTCTATTGCACAGGTTCACGCTGCAAAAACAAGGAATGGGGATCGCGTGATTTTAAAAATCCTGCGTCCTGGGATCAATAAAACGATCAAACAAGATTTAAGTTTAATGTACTTCGCAGCGAGGATTGTTCAATTTTTTTGGAAGCGAGCAGAACGGTTTAACCTCAGGGGACTGATCAAAGAATTTGAGCATACTATTTCTGGTGAGCTCGATTTGATGCGAGAAGCAGCGAACGCATCGCAACTGCGTCGTAACTTTGAAAATGATGAAAAACTTTATGTGCCTAAAATTTATTGGGAGTATAGTACGTCCCATGTCATGTGCATGGAACGTATTCACGGCATTCGAATAGCTGATATTGCTGAATTAAAAGCAGCGGGTACGGACCTTCATAAATTAGCTGCGCATGGTGTTGAAATTTTCTTTACTCAAGTTTTGCGAGATAGTTTTTTTCATGCAGACATGCATCCGGGCAATTTGTTTGTGGATGTGAAAGACCCTAAAAATCCGATTTATGTGGGAGTTGATTTTGGTATTATGGGGACACTGAGTCCCGATGATCAGTTTTACTTGGCCAAAAATCTACTGGCTTTTTTTCGTCGCGACTATCGCCGCGTAGCTCAACTGCATATTGAATGTGGCTGGGTGCCTGCTGATACCCGCATAGACCAGTTTGAGTCAGCTATTCGTGCCGTGAGTGAGCCTATTTTCCAGCGGCCGTTGGGAGACATTTCTTTTGCGCAGTTGCTGCTTCGTTTGTTTCAAACAGCAGAACAATTTCAAATGAAACTGCAACCGCAACTATTACTCCTACAAAAAACCTTGCTCAACATAGAGGGCCTCGGTAGGCAGCTGTATCCTGGCTTGGATTTATGGAAAACAGCACATCCCTTTTTAGAAAAATGGCTGCGCGAGCAACACAGCTTGGTTAAGCTGGGTCGGCAAGTAATTCGACACTTTCCTTCTATGCTGGAAAAATCACTCGCGACACCCGAGTTGATGCATGATGCGTTGCACCACTGGGTTCAAAAACAAATGCAGCAAAAACATCCGCCGATAGCAATTCAGCAACCGTTGAAGCAAGGGAATATTAGAAAAAGTGTCATCGGTTTAGGCATGGGTTTTATCATCAGTGCGATTGTGATTCATTGTCACCCGATTATCTCGGCTGAGTTGCTGTGGTTTTTTGCAGGTTTAGGTGCTCTTTGTGTGCTCGCAGGCGCACTGACAAGACGTGCTTAAAGATTTTTTTGTCTAGAAAAAATGATCTGTTAAAAAAGGCGTGAAGGAGTCTTAATAAAAAATGAATAGGCGTTATTTATGAAAGTCGGATGCATCCCTTCTTTACACCGTACCTTCTGCATGACACACTTGACCTTTCTATTTTTTACCAGGTAATAAAACATGTCAAAACAGGACGTATTAAAAACACCAGCAGCCGGTTCAACTCGCGCTAGAGCTCAAAGCACCCCTCAGAGTGGATCGACTCCCGTATCGACAGCAGATAGTTCGAATCAGACAAGATCACAATCTGAATCTCTACCTTCTTCGGTAGCTTTGCTTATTCAGCGCTTCAGTGGAAGAGGTCTTGTGAAATCTCGTACAAGCAAGAGGCCTCCTGACACATCTTCTGCCCTAAAAGCGTCCACTCCTGCTCAAGCAGAAACTACGCCTGATCAGGCGCGACGACTAGGTGATCAGCCTAGTGCATCAGGAGTAGATAAAACATCACCAGTCGAAAGAGACGGGCCTGATTCTATGGGGACTGGTCTTCAACCTGCTGCGTCAACTAGAGTAGAGAGTGCTTCTCCAGATTCGAGCACAAATCCCGTGGCAAGAAGATTAAGCTTCGATATTACCGATACTACGCAAACTGAAGCTAAGAAAGATGAATTGGGCAGCAGCGGAAAAGATGTTTCAGACAATTCGCCCAAGCCCGAAGTACCCCCGCGAGCTAGTCGCAGAGAGCCGACTGTAGAAGGTGGGGGTGGATGTGGTAAGGACGATGGAGGTAGGGATAACCATCCCGAAGACTTACTTCTCCAACATGTAGATCGGTCCTCTAGAAAAACAAGCCTTCGAGGAGCACGCCAGCGAGATGAGATAGTAAAAAAAATTAAAACCCAAAATGTTCCTTTTTACGCAGGGACATTGGAAGAACTTCTTGGCGATCAAGCATTGTGTGATCGGGAGCATGTGGTTCTAAAAAAAATGATAGGTGATCTTTCATCGGGTTATTCTTCTGATGATCAAGGGTCACTAATACTACACAGATTAAAAGCCCAGATTGACAGCTGGGAGAGTAAACATCTCTTAGGTGAGGGGGGCCGATTAACGAAAGACGAGCAAGGGGTTCTCACGATAGCAATAGAGATCGTCGTGATAAAAGCGATTCATCAAGCAGTAAAAGAAGTTAATTATGTAGACCAGGTAAAACAATTAATACAAGAAGCAAGCGCTTTCTTTTTTTTGATGATTGTAAAGAAGATTAGGGCAGAACCATCACGAGCAAGGCTAAAGCAAGAAAGCGAGTATCTTAACATACTTGAGGAGTGTAGAAATAAGACGATTCAGATTCAAAAAAGCAGAGAACAACGGTTTCGGGAGGAAGCTAAGGAGGGGAGTGAAGATCGAGAGACGAGAGAAACAGAGGATACCGCGCTAACTCAATTGCGTCGTGCTGTAAGTGGCTACAACGGTGAAAACCCACCAACGGTTCAACAAAAAGCTCAAGTGCTCGAGCTTACAAAAGTATCTGTTCAAAAAGCGGATTCGCTCGATCAACTGCGAGTCGTGGTGGAAGCAACCTTCGATACGGGACTGGTAGATCATGAGAGACATCGGTGGCGGCCTATAGCGCATACGACAAAGACACGAAACGCTGTCAACGCTGCTGTGAAAAAAAAGATGGGGCCACTTTTGCTTGCCTTATTTGCTCAGCCAACCTTTCCTCAAAGCGTGGATAGCTTTGTACAACAACAAGAAAACACCCCGTTTTTTTTTCTGATGATGGCTGTTTTGCGTGAGCCGAAATTGGCAAGTTATCGTGGTCCTAGTTGCTTTAGTCGTTGCAGACCGGGTTCTGTCAATATTTGGTCGCAGTTAAGAGAGAAAGAGCGGGCGTTCAAGCAGGAGGCGAAGTCAGCGAAAAGCAAGCCAAAGGGCTGTTAATGCACCTAGGTATGGGTTTACTAGGTTTTTATTTCTATCTTTCTTGCAAGTCGACCACGATAGGCTCTAGTACTTCACTGGGTGTGATGTGTGCATAGGAAAGTATGAATACCTGATCGCCAATGGCTGCTTTGCGTGCTGCAGGACCGTTAATCGCAATCACGCCAGAGCCTGCCTCACCGGTTATCACATAAGTTTCTAGCCGTTCACCGTTATTGAGATTCACGACCTGAACTTGTTCGTTCTCAACGATGTTCGCTTCACGCATCCAATCCGCATCAATAGTAATGCTGCCTACGTAGTAAAGTTCGGTTTTTGTGACAGTGGCATAGGCAATTTTAGATTTAAGTTTCGTGATTAACATGCGTACTCCGTACAAAATAAAAACAGAAAGACTATACCAGATTGAAGAAAAAATACAGTCTACCTGATTTGCCCACAGAAACACGGGGTATATGTATCGATTTTTAGGTAATTTGAAAGAAAAGAGGCGCCTAAAGAGCGGAGATAGTCCTATAGACGGGGGGCTAATTTTGTATCTCACGGGGTCTCAAAACGTAGCGTTCCGTTTATCTTCCTCCCAAAGAGCGGCTGATTCAGGCAGTATTTCTGCTATTCCGTAGCTGAAATGGGCGGTGGTGCCAAATTAGCTAACATATGGGCTCGACAGGCGTGATTAATTAATTGTTGATATTTTCCAGGCTGATTTTTGAACCAAGCCAATACATCTTCGTCTATACGAATAGAAATTTGGCGCTTGCGGGGCCTGTATAGACTACTTCTCGTAAATTCCGATGAAAAAGCGATAGGGACGCCTACTTTTTGGACATGAGTTGAAACCATTTGTAGGTCAGAAAACAACAGAGCGCCTGCTTGTTCTGTTCTCACCGGTTCTTGAGTGTTAGGATTTACGTGCTTAGTATTAGCTCGTAATGTGATCCGGGGTTTGGCTTCTTTTGTTGGCATGAGTATCCCTCCTTAGACTTCATACGCCCTGATTCTACGGTGATATGATCACCTTGTCTTGTTTATTTTATCTGCGCACACAAAAACCAGCCTGATCAAACAAGCTACATGGGCAATTTCGGCAATAAACGATAGCTAAAGGCTTCATGTATGTGTTGATCTTGTATAACGGGCGACAGTTCCAAATCGGCAATCGTGCGAGCAACGCGCAACATTCGAACTACGGCCCGTGCGGATAAGCCTGCTGTCATGACAATTTTGTCTAGCAAACGGCGATTTTTATCTGAGAGAGCGGAGTCGTTTGTAAAAAATGCCATATCCAAGGATGCATTTTCTTGTCCACGCTCGCGTTGACATTCCCAAACTTGGTTGACGAGTTGCTGCGCTTCTTGAGTTGTCATTCCACTGTCATCAGAGCTAGGAGATAACAAATGCTTTGGTGCTAATGCATTGACCCCAACCTGCAAATCAATTCGATCCAACAAGGGGCCGGATAATCGTTGCTGATATCGTTGTAGCACCTGAGGTGAGCAACGGCAATCACCCCGTCCACTGCTGGCGTAACCGCAGGGGCAGGGATTCATGGCCGCGATCAATTGAAATCTAGCGGGATAGGTTATTTGAGAGCCTGCACGAGATAGTGTAATTTCCCCGAGCTCCAGTGGCTCGCGTAAAGATTCTAAAGCTTGACGCGAAAATTCGGGCAATTCATCTAAAAATAACACACCTCGGTGTGCCAAAGATATTTCTCCAGGTCCCGGTGGTCTTCCACCCCCCACTATCGCTGCCATCGATGCGGAGTGATGTGGAGAACGAAAGGGGCGCTGACACCATCGATTTAGCTGGAAGCCACCGTGGTGTTGGGCATAAATCATGGCAACCTCCTGTCCTTGTTCAATCGGTAACATCGGCAACAATCGAGGCAGTCTGCGCGCTAGGAGCGTTTTACCTGCGCCGGGAGGGCCAGACAACAGTAAGTGATGCCGACCTGCAGCGGCTATCAGCAAGGCACGCTTTGCGGATACTTGACCCCGAACATCCGTCAAATCGCCATCCGTTACGCGAGTCATGAGGGACGGTTCACTGCCCATAATCGATAATAAAGCCTTCTTTTTCACCAGGTGGGCAAAGACAGATAGCAAATCGTCTGCGGGCCAAACAGGTAGTGCTGGCCTAGCTCGATTAGACGATAAGATAAGATCTGCTTCCATAGCATTCGCTTGTGGAACGATTAAGCAGCGGCCACACGCAGCTGCAGCGCCTACGCAGGCAATCACGCCTCGAACAGGCCGTAACTCTCCAGATAGTGCCAATTCTCCCGCGAACTCACAACGCTCCAAAACATCTGCAGGTAATTGTTTAGAGGCAACTAAAATACCTAAAGCAATGGCTAAATCGAAACAACCACCCTGTTTGGGCAGATCTGCTGGTGCTAAATTCACCGTTATTCGTTGCATGGGAAAATTAAAACGACTATTGATCAATGCACTTCGCACGCGTTCTTTACTTTCGCGAACGACAGTTTCGGGTAAGCCCACCAATGAAAAAGCGGGTAGTCCAGGTGATAAATGGACCTCCACAGAGACTAATTTCGCTTCTACACCGACGCAAGCGCGGCAATAAGCTCTTGCAAATGACAAAGTAGCTCCTTGTGCATGAATGCTGTGTTAGGTCAGTCGACCCCATAGGCGAACGTGATGAGCGAATGATTACTCGTGATTGCTTTCAGGATTTAACGTATTGATGCGCTTTTCGAGCATCTCTAGTTTCTCTCGTGTGCGTGCAAGCACTTTAGATTGGGCATCAAACTCTTCTCGTGTTACAAGATCCATCTTGGATAAGCCAGACTGAATAATCGTGCGAAAAGTCTTTTCCATATCTTCTGGAATTTGTTTAATTCCAGGAGGGAGTGCTTCGGTTAGTCGAGTTACCAGGTCATTTATCTTCTTCGTATCAATCACAATCTACGCCTCCTTCTTGATTCGAGATGTCCGGATAGAATACCTATTACCCAGAGGTAAAACTACCGTGATTGAGAACACGTATGTTGGGGGAACATAAAAATCTGTGCGTTTAGGAAAGGAAAGACAAAAAAGCTATTTTTAGGTCCTGTCGGAGTCTATACCAAGGTCGTTATCGAGATCTAACCATAAAATAAGTCAAGGAGCCATTCCCAGTCCTGCGTATTTTCGATATTCTGGCAGCAGATTTTTCGTGGGGATCGGCGTTGGGTAATGAACAGTACGATGTGGTGGTAGTCGGAGCCGGCTTGGCGGGTAGCAGCTTGGCTGGAGCGTTGGCTGCACTAAGCGATAAACGAATTGCTGTCTTGGAACGCGCCATCCCACAGGCCATTATTAACCCGAGCCCGGATTCACGACCGATTTCGTTAAGCTATGGCAGTCAACAAGTGCTGAAGACTTTAGGTTGGTGGGGGAGTTTATCGGCTTATGCAGCGCCTATTCAAGGGGTGCATGTCTCGCAAGTCGGCCATATGGGAATTGTGGATTTCAAAGCAACAGACTTCCATATTCCGGCCTTGGGGTATGCCATTCCTTACGATTATCTGCATCAAAAACTCTACGAAGTGACCGCGGGTAGCCATCAGGTGAGCTTTATTCAAGTTGAAAGCATTGATTGGATTACGAACCAATCGGGTTGCACGAAGGTAGGGATGCATTGCAGCGGTCAGCAGAAAGAGCTCTGTACGCAGTTATTGCTTGTAGCCGATGGTTCTTATTCAGATTGTCGAAGGCTTGTGGGTATTGATTCGGTTTTGCAGGATAATGGCTTGATTGCCATTTCGGGAGAACTCAGTTTATTAAGCCCTCATGCAGGAAAGGCCTTGCAGCGGTTTTCAGACAAAGGGGTGATTGCCATTTTGCCTTTAGCCGATCCCAATCGCGTGCAATTTGTCTTGAGTTTAACCGAAGCACAAAAAGAGGGAATGCACTTTTGGGGGGCATCGCGTTGGCTAGCGTTTTGGCGAGAATCCTTGCGCGGATACTTAACCGTTGAATCTCAAAAAATCACAGCAGAATTCAAGCTACAAACACAGATGGCCACCGAGGTGATTCGTCCTGGTGTGATTTTATTGGGCCATGCAGCACATACAATTTATCCGCTAGCTGCCCAAGGATTTAATTTAACGCTTCGGGATGTTGCTGCGTTAGTTGAGGTCTTGGTTTCTGCGATGAATGATTCCCCGACAGATTGGGCAGGTCCAAAGACATTGCGAGCGTATGCGGATTGGCGTGAAAAAGAGGCTTGGCAGTTGAAACGGTTTACGCAGGTATTGCAATCGCTGTTCCAGTTAAACGTTCCAGGTTTGGGTCATCTTAGGGGCTTGGGTTTGATGGCATTGGATGGTTTGTCTGGTGGGAAAAAAAATCTCGGTCGTTGGTTATTAGGTTTGGGGGGGAAAGTTCCCAAACTCGCTCGTGGTGTTTTGCCAGTGCAGTATAAAAATGAAAAGAGGAATCATGACTCATAATAAATGCGATCCACGCGTGTGTGTAGTTGGTGGTGGTTTGGTGGGCTTAGCGTTTTCTTTGCTGTGTGCAAAAAATGGAATTCCAACCGCATTGATAGAGTGTCATGTCCCTCCCCCAGCCTCAACAGTTTTATCGGCTCGAGTGAGTGCGTTGAATGTGTGTTCATTGCAACTATTATCGGAGTTGGGGCTTTGGCCACTAGCAGATGTGACGTCTAGTGGTGTTTTTCGTTCCTTGCATGTTTGGGATGCGTTGACAGGGGCCCATATTACCTTTGATAGTGCAGAAATCGGCGAACCCTATCTGGGCTACAACATCGATAATGCGAGCTTAGTCGATGCTTTGTGGCAGTGCGCAATCAAAAATCCAAACTTGCGCTTGTTAGCCCCGATGACGATTAAACGCTTGTTAAATCAGACAGACCGAGGAATAACGCTGGAATTAACGAATGGTGAGTTGTTTGAGCCGGATTGTTTGGTAGCTGCCGATGGCGCAGAGTCTTGGTTGCGTCAGCAAATGGAGATGAGTTGTAAAGAAGAACCCTATAAACATCATGCATTGGTGACTACCGTAAAAACGAGTCAGCCACATCAAGAGCAAGGATGGCAGGTATTTTTGCCAGAAGGTCCGTTGGCCTTGTTGCCGATGTTTGACCGTTATCGATCAGCGGTTGTGTGGTCGATGTCGCCAGAGAAAGCAAAAAAAATCACGGCGCTTTCTCTGTCTGAAATTGCTGAAAAAATGAATGAATCATTCGGGTTGCGATTGGGTGATATTCAAGTAGAAATCCCCGTAAAATGTATCCCTTTGGTTCGTCGTCATGCACAATCTTACAGTAAAGTGAGTGTTGTTTTGATTGGGGATGCAGCACACACGATTCATCCACTGGCTGGGCAAGGTGCTAATTTAGGGTTTCGTGATGCAAAAGCCTTAGCGGAGTTAATGGTAGTTGCGTTTAAAAAAGGACGTCACTTGGGAAGCTCAACATTACTGGGGCGTTACGAAAGAGCTCGTCGGGCAGACAACTGCTTGATGTTGAGTGCGATGCAATTTTTTCAGAAAGGATTTGGAACAAGCGATGCGACAATGGTTCAGTTACGAAAAATGGGTATTCGCGGTTTTAATCGTTCATCCAGTGCCAAGCGACTTTGTATGAAATATGCATTGGGTCAGTGGTGATTCAATTTTTTTGAAAATCAGAGTGGATTTTTTTCGCAATTGGGAAGAATGAGTCTGAAATATAGGCTGCAGTTTCGATGAACCAATTGACCCCAAGCGCCAAGGCCATTATTCTATAACCGGTGCATGAATCGAATCATTCCTGGCGAATAAGGTGATTGTTCAGGAACGCTGATATCAACAGGGAGCGATGATGACAAACGTATCAACCCCTGAGTCCTTGCTGACTCAGCTAGAAAAAACCGTATTTAATTTGCTTCATAAACTGGATAAGTTGAGGAAGGAAAATCTCCACCTTCGTGCCCAACTTGATGTACAGGCGCTCATTGGTCAGCAGTTAATCGATAAAAACTCACGAGCAAGTCAAGCGATTGCGCGAGTGATTGCATCTATAGAAGGAACAGACCAATGAATGCTAAAGGGGAAGTCATAACCGTTCGGTTATTCAATAAAAACTATACGATTCGTTGCGCTTCCAATGAAGTCGAAGCTTTGTATGCGTCTGTTAGAGAACTCAATGAATATTTTAATAAATTAGATAAGCAGCGAAATCAACACAGTCGAGATGAGTTAGTGATGTTAGCAGCGCTCAATTTTGTGGGTCAATTGGGTCAAGAAAGAATGAAAAAAAAATCAATGAGTACCGAAAGCTTAGACAGAATGTATGCACTTCAACAGAAAATAGAAGAAACATTGGCTGATGAGTCGTGATTTTCAGCGAATAAAACGAGGTCAAACTTTCGTTAAAAATCCAGAATTGAGCGTCATAAATCAGAATTTGGGGTCCATTTTTTCGCCTCAGCGTGATCGAAAATAGTCGGCTTTCTATTAATCCGGAATTGCTGGCGAAGAAGGGATAACATGCTGTATAATGAAAGAGTCCTCTTTGTTGGACATCAGTAGGAAATGCATTTTGAACCGATACTATATTGCTGGGGATATATGATTGTTTATACTGCTGTTGAGCATGCTTAATTAGATTAAGAAGCCTGAAGCAGTACGTTCTATCCCACCTGAACCTTTGGGTTCATAAGGCACCTACTGGACTGACGAAGAGGATTTTTTATGGATGATTTTATACCCGATTCTGTGCTCATTCGACAAGAAAAGAGGCGGTATCGACAATCCTTGTCTTTAGTTACCGTTTCTCAGGCTAGTTCAAGAGCGCGTCAGCTCTTGCGTGATACGGAAGAATTTATAGATGCCAACGTGGTTGCTATTTATTACCCGACATTAGGTGAGCTAGATCCGCTTCCCTTGATGGAAGCCTGCCCTGAAAAAATATTTGTTTTGCCGGTTGTTTTGACTGAACCGTATAATCATTTGCATTTTTATCGATATGATAAGCGTAAGCGATTACAAGTGAATAAATTCGGTATAGAAGAACCCAAGCCTGTCGCTGAAAACCGTGTGTTATTAAACAATATTGATCTTGTTTTGGTTCCGATGGTTGCTTTTGATAAAAAGAGGAATCGTTTGGGCCAAGGAGCGGGATTTTACGATCGCACCTTAACTTTTCCTAAAAATACACGCAGGCCGGTGTTGGTTGGCTTTGCTTACGAATGGCAGAAAGTGAGTGATCTCCCTGTCCGCTCTTGGGATGTGCCGATGACTATGGTAGTGACGAATCAGCAGATTTATCGTTAGTGTGTCACGAATTCTCGAGACGGGCGTTTGCCTCTTTCCGGGGGATTCGGGTATAACCACGACTAGGTTCGTGCTCAATCTTTACGTACCCTATGTAAAGGGTAGTTTTTGAGAAAAATAATGACAGAAAATGAAGATGAGTTATTGGATATGCTGATGCAGCTTTGTAACTATGGCAGCACATCCAATTCAAAAATTGAACTGGATTATGAGAGACTGTTGCCAGAGTTAGAGAGACAAGGCTTTGAAAAATCAATAGTTTTGAGTGCGCTGGATTGGATGAGTGACTTGGCGACAGATCTTGGCCAAGAAAAAAGCACACAAAAGAGCATGCGTGTTTTTTCTTCAGAGGAATGTATCGTATTGGATCTGGATGCGCGCAATTGCTTGATTAAGCTAGAAAACATGGGTATCTTGAGTCCCGTGACCCGTGAGCGAGTGATTGAACAGGTCATTGGATTGCGAAAAATGGGATTAGAGAACAGCTTGGTGAAGTGGGTGGCTTACTTAGTATTGTGTAGTCATCCTGAGCAGGCTGTTGCATTAGACCGTCTGGAGCTTTTTGTGGCGGATACGTTTTTAGGTGGTATGCAGTAATGTCAACGTATGTGGTAGTGGTGGAGTCACCAGCTAAAGCAAAAACAATTGAAAAATATTTAGGCCAAGATTACAAAGTCGTTGCCTCTTATGGACACGTGAGTGATTTGATTCCGAAAGCGGGTGCGGTTGAACCAGATAATGGGTTTAAAATGCATTACGAAATGATTGAGCGTAACTCCAAGCATGTGACGATGATCAGTAAATTATTACAGGGATCGGATGGTTTGGTACTGGCAACGGATCCGGATCGAGAAGGAGAGGCGATTGCTTGGCACTTATACGAGCTTTTGAGTGCTAAAAAAAGCATGAAAGATAAAAAATTCAGCCGAGTGGTATTCCATCAAATCACAAAAAAAGCGGTATTAGATGCGATGGCTGCTCCTCGTGATTTGGCGATGGATTTAGTGAATGCACAACAGGCACGTCGAGCGTTGGATTATTTAGTCGGTTTTAATTTGTCGCCCTTATGTTGGAAAAAAATACGGCCTGGTTTATCAGCAGGGCGTGTGCAGTCTCCTGCGTTGCGTATGATTTGCGAGCGAGAGTTAGAAATCGGGGCTTTCAAGGCCCGGGAATATTGGTCGATTCATGCGGAGGTGCCCGTTGAAGAAAATGATCTGCGTGCCAAGTTAGTCGTTTATGAGGGTGAGAAGCTGGATCAGTTTCAATTAGCAACGGCTGAGCAAGCAAACGAAGCAGTTAGTAAAATTATAACAGCAGCAGATGGGAAGCTAACGGTCAGTCAAGTGACGAAGAAAAAACGTCAACGTATGCCATCACCTCCGTTTATTACCTCGACTTTGCAACAAGAGGCCTCGCGAAAACTCGGCTTTTCCACTCAAAAAACGATGCAAATTGCACAGCAGTTGTATGAAGGTATCGATTTATTCGAAGGCACAGTGGGATTGATTACGTATATGCGTACTGACTCTATTGCGTTAGCAAAAGAAGCGGTAGATGAGTTGCGTGAAACAATAGTCGAGCGTTATGGTACAGAAAATTGCCCGGATATTCCGCGTGAGTACAAAACCAAATCCAAAAATGCCCAAGAAGCGCATGAAGCGATTCGCCCAACATCAGCTAAGCGTCATCCCGATGATATAGAAAAGCAATTGACACGCGATCAGTTTCGTCTTTATCAATTAATTTGGAAAAGAACGATGGCGTCGCAAATGGTGAATGCTGTTTTAGATATGGTCTCTGCTGATTTAGAAGCAAAAAATCATACGTTTCGCGCAAATGGATCAACGGTTGTGATAGCTGGTTTCATGACTGTTTATCAAGAAGGTGTTGATGATAAGAAAATAGAAGATGCAGCAGCGGAGAGATTATTACCGCCGATGAAAGAGGGACAAGTTTTTCCCTTAAAAGAAGTGATTCCAACGCAACATTTTACAGAACCCGCTCCGCGTTATACGGAAGCAAGTTTGGTCAAATCGTTGGAAGAACATGGTATTGGTCGCCCCTCTACGTATGCCTCAATTATTGCAACACTGAAAAATCGAGAATATGTAGAGCTAAATAACAAGCGATTCCATGCAACGGATATTGGGATGGTCGTGAGTAGATTCTTGACGAATTACTTTACGCAGTACGTGGATTATGATTTTACAGCGCGTTTAGAGGATGAGCTGGATGCGGTTTCACGGGGTGAAAAGGCATGGGTTCCTGTTCTCGAAGAATTTTGGACGCCGTTTAAAAAGCAAATTGACCACACGCAAGAAAGTGTCACGCGTGCTCAGGTAACCGAAGAAAAGACGCAAGAGAAATGCCCAGAGTGCCAATCTTCACTGGTGATTAAACTCGGTAAAAGAGGGCGTTTTTACGGTTGCACCGGCTATCCGGACTGTTCGTATACGCGCGATGCAGGAGGGGCAGAGGATACGCCGCAAGAAACCATTGATCGCGATTGTCCGAAGTGTCAGGCAAAATTATTAATTCGTCATGGTCGTTATGGTAAGTTTATTGGTTGTACGGCATACCCAGATTGTCGACACATTGAGCCGTTAAATAAACCCAAAGAGACGGGTGTGAGTTGCCCAAAGTGTCAGGCTGGGAAAGTCGTTGAGCGTCGGTCTAAGCGTGGAAAGATTTTTTTCTCTTGTGATAAATACCCGACTTGTCAATATGCTTTATGGAATGAGCCAGTGAATGAGACATGCCCAACGTGTCAATGGCCAATTTTAACGATTAAAGAAACAAAGCGTTCGGGACGTGAAAAGTTATGCCCACAAGAGAATTGTAGTTATAAGGTCCCATGTTCAGAGAAAGAGGATGGGGAGTGATTCCTATCCGGTAGGGTTAAATGATGCAGATGTTTAATTGGGAAGACGTGATGGCTTACCCGACCGAAGCGGTTTGGGGTTTAGGTTGTGATCCATTTTGTGAATCAGCTGTTGAGAAAATTGTCACCTTGAAAAATCGACCCGTAGATAAAGGCATGATTCTTTTGGTGAGTCATTGGAGCCAGGTTCAAGGGTTGGTTGATTCAAAGGTGAAGATCAACTGGGAGCCGATTAAAAAAACCTGGCCAGGACCCGTTACTTGGGTTTTTCCGGCATCGAAGGTTGTTCCGGGTTATTTACAAAAAAAGGGCAGCATCGCTTTGCGCATGCCATCGTTTCCTTTCTTGCGAGAGATGTTAGAAAAATGGGGAAAGCCATTAGTTTCAACGAGTGCGAATATATCAGGAAACCCGCCTGCTAAAACCTCAGCAGAAGTCGCTGTTCTTTTTCCGGGAGTGTCCATTTATTGGGGTGAGTGCGAGGGGCGTCAGTTGCCATCCGCGGTTTATGATGCCTTGAGTGGAGAATGTCTGCGAAGTGGTTAGAAATTTTTTTGGCGGCTGTGTTCGAGCTAAAGAGAAAGTTAACGCGCTGCTTAATAAATCCCTAAGAATTATACGTATATATATTCGATGAATTACTGTAGTAAATCACAGAAACAAGACGTAAAGTTTGAATGATTGAAACTAACCGTAGGAAATTTAAGATGCATCGCCAAGAAGAACGTGCCATGAATAACGCCGACTTAGAAAAACGACTGACTGAGCATGTTACCGAGCAATTGGCGCTAGGTAACCGGGAAGCGGTGGCACACTGGATCCCAGACAGTTATGAAAAATCAAAGCTTCAGCTATATAATACGCTAAGCACCTCTTTCCAGGTACTTCAATTGGCGAACGCCAATGCCGAACGTGTCTGTCGTTATCTCTTGGCAGTTATGCGTGGTTTCCTACAGAGTCCCCTGGAGAGAACGTATTTAAAACCGCTTGGGGCTCGAGAAGAACCGTCTGCCGTTGAATTTCCAACGTACACTTTAGATGAAACAACTCGGTGTGTTATGTGGTTAGTCGATCAGAGGGCTGCCTCTTATGAGCGAATATTCGCAGAACTGGTTCAGACTCATTTGAATCAAGAACAATATGCGACTATGTGGAGCGTTGCCGAGATTAATCCCATCTATCTTGAAGGACCGACTGTGCGAACATGCGATTTCGCCTATGCGTTACCAAGAGTTTGGGGTGCGTCCCCGGCTAGACCTCAGGCTTTCGAAGATCGAGACCTTCTGCAGGCACAGGGGCGCAGGGCCTCCGTGAGCTTGAATATCCACCTGGCAAGAGGCCAATTCCATGTGAATAGAGAAAGAGGCCAAGCGTTTACAGAGGTAACGCAAGATTTAAGCCAGCGGTTAGCAGTTATTAGAAGCCAACTTCAACAAGTGGCAACCCCAGATGCCATGCAAGCTGAATTAGCTCAGGCAAGAGATAATTTTGATGCTGCGCCAGACAGGGTGGCTATGGCAACGAGTGCCTATTCTAAATGTTATCATTGGTGTAACCAGCTGGCGAAACTTCAGGTAGAGCGTGATTTCTTAAATCAGCTCGTTAGCATGAATGGTTTTCAGCAGCTATCTCCATTGCAGAAGTTGACTCCGCTTATGTCAGAATTCAACGATGATAGACCCATTTCCTGCAGTGGAGTCATGGAGTTCCGTTACCACGTTGAGTTTTTGATCGAACATTTAGTGGCTTACTGTCAGAAAGTCTGCATAGCGCCTTTGGTTCGAGCAAATAGTCTCAATACGAAGGGTGAGGTTTTATGTTTAACTGAAGAGCAGAAACGGCGCCAAGGCGTTTTTATCGGTGAATACGTAGAGAAAATGCTGAAACCGCTGTTTGATCGTTTGCGTGCAATCGACTACGCAGAGGCCAATCGATCTAAAGTTGAGGCTGAGCTCAGGTTGTTGGTGGATAAAATTAGAGCGCAAGCAGACGCGTTTAGCCAGGCCGTAAATGAGTATGGTGAGCACTATCTCTCAGCAAACCGGCAGAGTGGTCACATTCAGAATACACACATAGAACAACGCAGAGCCCGTTTCATGAAATTAATGGAATGCGCACCTGCTGGTGTCCAACGGCCTGAACCTCCTTATGACGACATTTTGCACCTGACTCTTTTGTATCAAGGCACAGAAGTAACCGAAGCGAAACTGAGGGAGCTCTTAGACGGTGGGCTTTCAAACGATAATCATTTTCTGCAGCTAGTCGCAAAGTACGGGGATTGGCCCGGGCGTTTATCACTGATTAATTACTTTCTAGCGAGGGGCGCTGTCGTAGACTATGTTGAGGCAGGGGTTCAAACACTCGCTCGTGCTTACGGTACGGCTGTTCGTTATGCAGAAGCAAACAACCTCCAACCGCGAATCCCTGACATGGAGGTCATAGCACTTCTAGAAGGGGCAAAGCGTTTATTTCCTCAGGATCCTGCGGATATATTCAGCTGGTTATCCGAGATAACCTACGGTATTTTTCGGGTGATTTCTGCTAAAACAGGGATAGCTGTTGCGCACTACCAAGAGAAATACACGACATTCGTCACGGATTTGGTGCGACGGCTCTTGCTTTCTCTTTATGTTGGACCGGTCGTCAATAAACGGATTATTAAAGCATCTCCATTTTTTCAGAATTTATGCGGTATGTGGGACTATTTGGCCACACCCTTGCAAACGGTGCAGTTGTTTTTGGGTGAGAAGCATGCGCTTGATGCGGGTGAATTGAATCAATTAAAACGCGCATTACTCGATCTGGTTAGGAATTCATTCCGAAACATGATGTACAAGGAGGTCAAGGCATTAAGAGATAAAATGATTCGACCCTTTAATCTGGCAGAGTTGGTAGAGTGGCCTACGCTCATGCGCCTAATGGAGGAAAGAGGAGTAGACCATGCGCCGCGTTATCAGGAAGAGCTTATGGAAGAACAAGCTAATGAGCGATTAGCCCTTGCTCAACTGGTTGCACGGCAGGAATTAGAGGCTGCACGGGAGCATGAAATGGCCGCTTTGTGGGCTCAGCAGCGAGCGATGTTGGAGCTAGTAGGGCAAGTAGGGGGTAGTCAAGTCATGCAGCAAATGATCGCTGTGATGCAAAGGCAGCTCGCAGGAGCAGAGCAACAAGCTCATCAAGCTCCGGCTGTTGAATGGCCCCCGCGATTACTCGATGCTCCACAGCCCCCAGCCACCGCTGCAAGAAACAGGGTAGTCGCTGAATTGCCTGTGGAGGCAGGTGATCAAAACCAGCAGGCAGATGTGCAAAACCAGCAGGCAGATGTGCAATACCAGCAGGGAGGTGGTCAAAACCAGCAAGTTCCCTTGCAGACGGCAGTGATCGCTGGTGAAGCAGCGCTTGCTGAGCAGGGACCAGCCGATGCCGCAGCAGTTGCGAACAATCCACAAGCGCCATCTGCTGAGCCTGCGGCAC